>NZ_JBEWQE010000013.1:0-198798 GCF_040538975.1 Flavobacterium sp. UW10123 | reverse complement strand
TCACCTCTTCCCATCCCGAACAGAGAAGTTAAGCCCGCCTGCGCAGATGGTACTGCAGCATTGTGGGAGAGTATGTCGTCGCCTTTCTTTTGAAAACCCTATCCAATCTGGATAGGGTTTTCTGTTTTTTAGAACTTTCTAAAAAATCCCTCCCGATCTGCCTGGAGGGATTTTCTGGTTTATATAAGCTTTTTGAAAAAAGCCATAAGGATAAAACTGTTTCTTAGTGAAGTTATTTTTTGTGTTCTAATTGTGTTGGTTTTATTTGTAAAGCCCAATGATCAACTTTTTATTATTAGGGCTTTAAAATTCTTATAATAGATTTAAAATAATGGTTTCTTAATGTAGTATAGCTTTTATCTAAATTTCGTTTTAAATTTGATTTATAATGACATTAAAAAATAGATGGAAGAGCTAATTCAAATTATAAAAAGTTTTCAAGCATTGGATTTTGAAACAGAGCTTGCTATTAAAAGAAGTTTTATCGAGGAAACTTTTAGAAAGGGTGAATTTCTTGTTGAAGAAGGCAAAGTTTGCAGTAAAATCTATTTTATAAAATCTGGTGCGGTTAGAAGGTTTTGTATTGAAGATGGTGTAGAAGTTACCAAATGGATTTATACTGATAATCAATTTGTAACTTCAATGAGCAGTTTTTTTGAGCAAAAGCCATCTTATGAGAATTTTCAAACTTGCGAAGAAACAATTGTATATTCTCTGTCTTATTCAGATGAGCAGGTTTTATTAGAATATCCGTTATTTGTAAAGTTTCACATTAAGCAACTTCGATATTATCTTTCTAATATAAATGAATTTAATCATTTATTTCGATTAATGACTGCAGAGAAAAAGTACTTATTCCTTTTAGAATCATTTCCTCAAATTATTAAAAAGGCCAAATTGAAGCACATTGCATCATTAATCGGCGTAAGTCAAGAAACTTTAAGTAGGATCCGGGCAGCGATTATTTGATGTTACATCAATAAAAAGTTTTCAGAGTTTTTCAATTTTTGTATCTAATTAAAGATTTAAAAATTGAAAAATACTTTTATAGACAAGAATGCCATACTTGGAAATAACATTCTTCTTGGGAATAATGTAGTTATTGAGCAAGATGTCGTAATTGGCAATAATACGGAGATAGGAAATAATGTGACTATTTTGAGTGGATCCAGGATTGGAGAGAGTTGTCAGATTTATTCGAATGTTGTTTTGGGTGGTATTCCTCAAGATTTAAAATATAAAGGAGAATATACGTTTCTGGAAATCGGCGATAATAATATAATCAGAGAATTTGTAACGATTAATAAAGGAACAATTTCTAAAGGCAAAACAAGTATTGGTAATTCTAATCTCATTATGTCAAATGCTCATATTGGACATGATTGTGTAATAGGTAATAATTCTATTATAGGATTTAGTGTTGGAATGGCTGGTGAAGTAATTGTTGAAGATTGGGTCAATATAAGCGGGTTAACCGCAATTCATCAATTTTCTGTTATTGGCGAACATGCTATGGTTAGTGGTTTAAGTCGTGTGGTAAAGGATATTCCTCCATATGTAGTTGCTGCACACGAGCCCTTAAGATTTGCAGGATTGAATACTGTTGGTTTAAAAAGAAGAGGATTTGATTCTAGAAAGATTGATGTGCTGCAGTCTATTTACAGGGTTTTATTTCAAGAAAGGAGAAATACAAAATTTGCTCTGGAAATAATTAATGAAAAATTTGAGAAAACTGTAGAACGAGACAAGATTTTAAATTTTGTTCGCCAATCTAAAAGAGGAATTATCAAAGGTGTTGAATTTTGAATATAAAAAAAAGACTAAATTTATATAGTAATAATTAATTCGTCATGACAAAATATAGTACAAATCCTAAAGTTGATTTTTATTTTGAAAAAGCTGAAAAATGGAAAGCGGAAATCGAGCAAATGAGAGAAATTGTTTTAGACTGTCATTTATCTGAAGAATTAAAATGGGGATCTCCTTGTTATACTTTCGAAAAAGCTAATATTGTATTAATTCATTATTTCAAAGAATATTGCGCTTTTTTGTTTTTTAAAGGTGCGTTAATGAAAGATACTGATGGTATTTTGATTCAGCAGTCAGATAATGTGCAGGCGGCTCGCCAAATTCGATTTACGAATGTTCAAGATATTTTAGCTAAAAAAGAAATTTTGAAGAAGTATATTTTCGAAGCTGCAGAAATTGAAAAGTCAGGGCAAAAAGTTGAACTGAAAAAAGTTTCTGATTTTGAGATTGCAGAAGAGCTTCAGCAAAAATTTGATTCAGATGCTGATTTTAAAAAAGCTTTTTATGCTTTAACTTCTGGAAGACAGCGTGCTTATCTGCTTCATTTTTCTCAGCCGAAACAATCTAAAACGAGAGAGGCTCGAGTAGAAAAAAATATTCCAAGAATTTTAGATGGAAAAGGATTGAATGATTAAAAAACTACAATTTAGAAAGAAAAACTCCTTTTAGATAAAAGGAGTTTTTTGTTTTTATAGATCTAAGAAACTGGCTGTTCAAAGGTGTTCTTCTTGCGAATAGAAATTATGGATTGAAATAAAACAGACGTCATAACCAAACTTATTCCGATATAAAAAGAAAAATTAACTGATTGTCCTTCATTAAAAAATAAAAAAGCTAGTATTATCGAATAAATTGGCTCTAAGTTGAAGGTTAAATTTATGGTAAACGCTGGAATTTTTTTTAGGGATTCTGCAAACATTACATAAAGGGCCACTGTACAGCATGAAGCTAAAATGAACAAATAGAAAACGTCTTGTAGGTTAGGAATGAAAGTCTTCTCTGGAAAATTGTAAAAATAGAATGGCAAAGCGATTCCTAATACTATTGTTCCGCCAAGCATTTGATAAAAATTAATCAGTTTGCTGTCATAAGATTGCACCAACCTTTCGTTATAAATGGTATACAGCGCAGCAAATGCAGAAGAAATTACTCCAAGTAGAATTCCAAGCTGATAGGAAGAATCAAAATGAAAAATAAGACTTATTCCTGATAAGGTCAGCATGCTTAATAAGATCTGAACCAAATTGAATCTTTTTCTGTTGAGAATGGGTTCAAAAAAAGCAGTAAAAAAACTCGTCAAACAATAGCATACAACGCCAATTGAGATATTAGAATATGTAATGCTGGCATAGAAAAAAATCCAGTGAATAGTAATTAATACTCCAGCTTTAGAAATTTTTACTGCTTCAGAAAATGATTGCAGCATTTTCAAGTTGTATATTTTTAGAATAAAAAATAAAATAATAGAAGCAAATAAAACTCTGTACCAAACTAGAGTGATTTCGTTAAGAGAAATAAGTTTTCCGAAAACGCCAGTAAAACCAGCAAGTAAAACTGCAGTATGCAGTATCAAATAAGATTTTTTCATAAGAAGTTGTCTATCCTTTTTTGGAGGATATATTTTAAATATTAATAATGTGATTGAGGTAAAGACACAAGAAATCGGACTGAAGGTTCAGTCAAGTGTCAATACTAAAGAATTGCATTAATATTTATGGAGGAGGAAGACAACCTTTAAAACTCATGATTAAATTTGATTTAGAGCAAAATTAGGAAAAAAGTATTCTTCTAAAAAGTGTAAAAAGTTATTTAAATGTGAAACTTCAAACATTTTAACAGTTGAATTGAATAAATCTGATTTTGATTTGAATATTTATTTGTAGAACTTGCAACGTTACCAAATCACCTAATTTATTAAGTATACTACAATCTAATGAGTACAAGCCAATCGACTACAGCAGTTCTTGAAACAAAACAACATTTTGAAATTTTAGACGGATTAAGAGGCATCGCAGCTTTTGCCGTTGTTGTGTTTCATTTTATGGAATGGATTTTTACCGATCCTAGTCAAAATTTTATTGGACACGGTTTTTTAGCCGTCGATTTTTTCTTTTGTCTTTCTGGATTTGTAATTGGATATGCCTATGACGATCGAATTGCAAAAATGGGACTTCGCAATTTTTTTATATCAAGAATTATAAGGTTGCATCCACTAGTAATTGCTGGTTCAATATTAGGACTGTTGGCTTTTTTGTTTGATCCATTTGGCGGACATTTGGAATTATATAATGCAGGAAAAATTATCTTGACATTTATCTGTTCTATATTTCTTATTCCGTTTCCAGTTATTGCAGATCGTGGTTTTAATTTATTTAGTTTTAATGCACCGGCATGGTCACTGTTTTGGGAATATATTGCCAATATTGTTTACGCATTTGTGCTTTATAGAATTGGCAGAAGCTTTTTATTCGTGCTAACTGTATTATCTGCAATTGCAATTTGTTATGTCGGATACAATTCTGGCAATTTATTAGGAGGTTGGAGTGGTCCAACTTTTTGGGACGGCTGTGCTAGAATATCATATTCCTTTTTAGCTGGATTACTAATTTACAGATCTAATTGGGTTATAAAAAACAAACTTGGTTTTGGCGGACTGACCTTTTTATTACTATTGGCTTTCATTATGCCATTTTCAGAATACAATTGGCTTTCTGAACCTTTGGTAGTATTGTTGTATTTTCCGTTGTTGATTTCTTTGGGAGCAGGAGCAGTCTTAAAACCTGGGTTAAAAAAAGCCTGCATTTTTTCCGGAAAAATATCTTACCCATTGTACATGACACATTACGCAGTTTTATGGATGTTCGGAAATTATTATACCAACTATAAGCCAGATACAACGCAATTAACTTTAATTGTAGTGACTTCTGTGGTTTTACTTGTTGCTTTTGCCTATTTGGTAATGGTATTATATGATATTCCGTTTAGAAATTATTTGAATAATAAAAGAAAGAAAAGCTTAGCGACAAATTTTTAAGTATAATTTTCAAGTTCTTTTTTTGATTGTGTTAATAACAATAATAGAATTAATAAACATAGTATATTAGCTTTATAATCTTACAAATGTTTTAATAACTTAAAAATAAGTCAACTTGAAAATGAATAGTATAATAAAGTATTTGTTTCTCTTTTTAGCTGTACACACATTTGGGCAAAATCCCTCTTTTAAAATTAAGTATTCGGAACAGTTGGCTGTTTTTGTTTTTCTAGAAAATTTATCTGAGTATTATCCAGATAATGTTTTTAAGACAGAATTTCAAAACTCAAAATACAATACGGAGAAATACAAAAGGATTATTTCAAAATTTGATCAATTGTCTATTTCTTATAGTTTTCGATTTGAAGATTTTCCGTACGGCTCAAAGAAAACTATGCAGACACAAGATGTTTTGAAAAAGCATTTGATTGAAACAGATAATCTAAGTGATTTCAAACTTCGTGTTGCAGGAATGCTTCCCAATAAAACTCTTAGCGATTTGGGAGAATGTATTTCAGAGTTTACATCGATTTACAATGAGCTGATTTATAATCCAAACAAGGAAAAGTTCGAAAAACAGCTTGATGAAATTAAAAAATACTCTACAGAACATCAGATTGAAAATTATTTTAAAATGGGATTATTATTTTATAATTCTAGCTGGGATAACTCCATTCCGTTTGAAGCTGCTTTTTATCCGCTGCCCAATTCAAAAGGATTTACTGCTTCTGCATTTTGCAATAATTTCGTTAGCGCCATTCAAACCGATTTAAAATCGCATAAAGATTTGTTTAGTGTTATGATGCACGAAACCTATCATATTGTTTATGATGAACAATCGCTTGAAGTCAAAAAAGAAATCGACACTTATTTTAAGGAAAACAAATCAAAGTGCAGTAATTATGCTTATCAATTAATGAATGAAGTTCTGGCAACTGTACTTGGAAATGGATATGTTTACGAAAAATTGGACGGCAAAGTTGATGAAGGAGAATGGTACAACAACAAGTACATCAATTTAATGGCAAAACAGATTTATCCGTTAGCCAAAGAATATATCGATCAAAAGAAGCCGATTGATAGAAATTTTATAAATCAGTATATTCAACTTTACGAAACAAATTTTCCAGATTGGATAAATGAACTAAACAACATCATGACATATCGTTATGTGATTACTGAAAACGAAAAAGATTTTAATGTAATAAATAAAATGTTTCGTTATCGATCTAGAACAGAATATGAAGATCAAATTACAGAAAGCAGCATTGAAAAAATGAAGCAGACGCCATTGACTAAAATGGTGATAATTTCAAAAGATAGTAAAGAAAAAATAAAGCTTTTAAAAGATAAGTTTAAAGAACTGAAAAACTGGAAAGCAAATCCTGATAAAGAATTTGCAGATAAAATTTTCTTAGACGATAAAAGTCAATTGATAATTGTAAATCAGAAGAAAACAGATTTGGAAACATTAATCAAAACAATAAAATAAGAATTTAATAGATTTTATTTGTGTTTCAAAATGCAAAAAAAAAAACTCCAAAGTCACTTGATTTTGGAGTTTTTTAGTAACGTTATTTATGAAATAAAAGCTAACTCTTTTTACAAATTATCCTTAATTCGTTTTGTTATTTCTTCAATTGTACCCATTCCGTCAAAAGTTAAAACTTTAATTTTTGACTTCATATATTCTATTGCTGGTCTGGTTGAACTTTCAAAAACATCAATTCTTTTAAGATGAATATTGGCATCTTTATCATCTTTTCTGTTAGAAGTTTCGGCTCTTTTTTGTGCTCTTTTTAAAAGTTCTTCTTTTGGAACATCAATATTAATTACTTTTCCAATTTCTAGATTTTTAGATTTAACGAGTTCCAACAAATCATTTACCTGTGGCTCAGTTCTTGGATAACCGTCTAAAATGATTCCTTTTGCAGCGATATTTTCATCCAATATTTTGCTGAAAAGATCTTTCATTATAGAATCAGGAACCAAATCTCCTTTTTCTTCATATTGAGACATTATTTTTCCAATTTCCGTTTCATTTTGTTTTTCCAAACGGCATCTGTCTCCCGTCGAAATATGCTCAAAATGAAGTTCATCTTTTAAAATTTCGCATTGTGTGCCCTTGCCAGAATATGGAGTGCCTGTTATTATTAATATTTCCATTTTATATGTACAGTTTTTTAATTCTTAAAGTTATGAATGATTTATTCTAACTTGGCAGGAATTGTAAATTTACAAGAAAAATACTGGCTTTCCGGATACATGCAATAAATCCATAAAAGAAGAATTGAAAAACAATTCATCTCTTGGAAATGACAATTCGGTCAATAAAAATTGAATGTTCTGTCGAATAAAAATATTTTTACATCAAAATCAAAACAACCATAATCCATAACCATGAAGAAAATTTTAAAATTTATCAAGATCACGTTTATTAGCCTTTTGAGTATTATTTTACTTTTTATGGCCTATTTATATATCAGCAATAAATTATTTTTAGAATCGAAAAACGATAATAATGTAAAGTATTTGGCAGAAAACAATGTTCAGATTGGAGCTTCTATCGACGAAAAGTTGTTTGATGAAGATTTTTATAAGTCACAAGTTTTTTTACTAGGAGAGATTCATGGTTATGCAGATAATCAGAAAATAGATCAAGAAATGCTTTTTTTCTTGAATAAAAAAGAGGGAGTCAAATATTATATTGCCGAAATGGATAGTTTGACAGCTAAAAAGTTAAATGCTTTTTTGTTTCTTAGAGATGAAAAAAATAAAGCGCTTTTGAGAGAGGTTGTGGAATCAATTAAGAAAAGAATTCCGCAGCAGTCAAGCCAAGAATTATTTGATAAATGGAGCGCTGTTCATGATTACAACCAGAATTTGGCTGATTCTCTAAAAATTACAGTAATCGGAATCGATAAAAATTTTGATGATGAATCGAAAGGTTCTAGAGACGAAGCGATGGTTGCTAATTTTAAAAATTCGATTAAAAAAATGCATATCGAAAATGAAAAGTTTTATGGGCTTTTCGGATTTTTTCATACGCTACAAAAGAAAACAGAATCGGGTAGAGCAACTTTTGCTGCAGGATTAAAAGATTCGGGAGTAAAAGTGACAAGTTTTGTAAGTTATACTATTGATAGCGAAATGTATCTTCCAAAAAATCCTCAATTTCCAACTCCTGAAGATGAAAAAGTAGACTGGATGAATGCAGACGGACCATTAATGCTGGTAAAAGGAATTAATGATTTGAAAGAATTAAGCAAACCAGAATCAATCACACTTTTTAAACTGAACTCGAAAAATTCGCCTTATCTAAAATCACAAAACTTAATAACAGTAAAATCTAGAGCTTTTGGAGAAAATATTGTGCCTCTAAAAGATGCTTCTGCAACTGATTATTTTCAATATGTGTTTTTGCTGAGAAATTCTAAAGCGTTGACTAAATTGAAATAAAGTTTTCTCTCTAACTTTAAATAAAAAAACTCCATTAGAAATAATGGAGTTTTTTTATTTAAAATCTCATTTCTCATGTTTTAAAATTTTAAAAGTAAAAACAATTAGTATATTTGCAACTTGTAAGTATAGACTATACTCTATGCTTTATTGTTTTTAACCAAAAATAAAAACTATGCTTGTAAACGAATTATCAAAAAAAACAGGATTGTCAATTCATACGATCAGATATTACGAAAATTTAGGAATGATCAAGGGAATGACTGATGAAAATGTGACTTCTAATAATTATAAACATTACGATGCTAATACTATTGAGCGTCTAGAAATCATTATAGAAGCGAGAGAAGTCGGGTTTACTTTGGCAGAAATAAAGAAAATATTAATTAGCTGGTTCGAGACAACAGATTCGAAACCAGAAACATTGGAGCTTTTTCAAGCCAAAATAAAAGAGATTGATGATAAAATGAGATATTTTAAGCAAACTAAGAGTCTTCTTGAAAAAGTATGCGAGAAAATACAAAATGCTAATGACTGGTCATTAAAATTGAAAAATGTAAAGAAAGCTTTTTAAGAAATTAAAGAGCTTTTTTACAAATAGTCTTATATTCGCTTTTGAACTGATAAAATTTAAAAACGTACTAAAATAAGCTACAAATAACAACCAGATAAAATTACAAGAATAAATTATGCAAGAAGAAATATCGAAACATTCAAAAAAAATTTATAAAACTGTGAAAAATTCAGAACACACATTGGGAGAGAAAGTAAAAGAAATCATTATAGAAATATTCATAATCGTTTTTGCTGTAACGCTTTCAATATGGCTTCATGGTTGGAGCGAGCATAGACACCAACAAGAAGAAGTAGCTGTGTTTCTTGCTAATTTGAAGAATGATTTAAAGAATGATATGGCAAGTATCGACAGAGAGATACATGCGTACCAAAAGACAAACGCACAATACGAAAAAATTTTAGCATTAACGACTTCTCAACTTGACAGTATTTATAAAGCTAAAAGCAAAGTTAATTTCCCAATTCATTCACATGGGCAAACATTGACTGTAGGTAATTATGAAAGTTTTAAATCAAGTGGTAAACTTGGTTACATTGAAGACGAAAAATTAAAACAGAAAATCTTAAACTATTACCAAATATTTGTACCGGCTGCTAATGAAGTTGATAAAATGTACACTGAATTTTTGTTTAAGTGTTTTGATAAAGAAATAGAAAATGCAGATAAACCGGAAAAAGAATTATACTCTGATCCAAAATATAAAAAGACACTCGCGTATCTTGTTAAATTGGGTAACAATAATATAAGGGTTTATAAAGAAAATACAAAACCGCTCGCAGTTGAACTTATTAAAGAAATTGAAAAAGAGCTGAATAGATAAAAAGAAAAACTCCATTAGAAATAATGGAGTTTTTTTATGCTTTAAAAGGTTATTTTCCTTTTGATATTTTTTCGAGATATTCAACTTTATCTTTTTCGGCTTGAACCAAACGCTCATAAAGTTCTACAATTTTATCAAGTGGATTAAAAGTAGGTTGAAAATTGACGGCATTTAATGTTGAACTGTCGTGACTATTAAATGTATTGTTAATGATGCTTAATATGTTTTCGTCGCTATAATTTTTAATACCTTCGGCTGTAACCCCAAGTGCTTTTGCAACTGCTATAAGTTTTTCTTCATCAATAGTTTCACTATTTTCCATCACGGAAATAGCTTGTTGATTTGTTCCTAAAGCTTGTGCCAATGCTTCTTGTTTCATATCGCGAAGTTCACGAATACGGCTAATATTTCTTCCGATGTGTTTTGGTCTTGATAGTGTGCTCATAATTCAAAGATAATAATTAAGTGAATAAACCAGAACTGTAAAAAACAGATTTTAAATGTATGTTACAGATTTTCTTGGGGAGCGGTAAACAAAAATACGATTTTTATGGTAAGGATTTTGAATTCTGTTCTCAGGCTTAATTTTAGACAAAGATTTGTCATCCTGAGGAACGAAGGATCACACTAGAAATTCCGTAAAGTATATCGCCAATCTTTGTAGATTTTCGAGTGAGATTTCTCGTTCCTCGAAATGACAAGATTGTGTTGAATTAAACTTAAAAGGGAATTTAAGTAAGTATTAAATAAAAAAAAACTCCTTAATTTCTTAAGGAGTTTCTTGGTGGGCGATGAGGGGTTCGAACCCCCGACCCCCTCGGTGTAAACGAGGTGCTCTGAACCAGCTGAGCTAATCGCCCTATTTTACTAGGTTGCTATCGTTTGTGATTGCGAGTGCAAATATACGCTAGTTTTTGAGTTCTGCAAAGAAATTCGAATAAAAAATAAAACTTTTTTAAAAATAGTTTATATCTCCTTGTTTATGAATTTGTTATTAAAATGATTTTTTTGAAGTTTTTTCTACATCAAAAGTATATTTTAGTTCAAAGGCAATTCGGCAACCACAAAAGTGCTCCCGCCAATGTAAATAAAATCATTTTCCGAAGCATTTTTCTTTGCTTCCGCGAAAGCGATTTCAACAGAATCGTATTTTTCTCCTATTAAACTGAATTTTTCAGCCGCATTTTTTAATGTTTCGGCAGGCAAAGCTCGTGAAGAATTCGGATGGCAGAAATAATATTGCGCTTCTTTTGGGAAAAGTGGTAAAATCGAATCCAGGTCTTTATCATTTACAACTCCCAAAACAATATGCAGTTTCTCGTATTTTTCGTTTTTAAGCTGATTCATTACAACCGATAATCCGTGTTTATTGTGAGCGGTATCGCAAATAATTTTTGGGTTTTCTCCCAATTGCTGCCATCTTCCTTGCAAACCCGTATTTTTTACAACATGCAATAAACCTTCTTTCAATTGTTCAATCGAAACTTTAAAATCGGTTTCATTGTTAAGAATTGAAATCGTCTGTTGAACCGTCTTTTTATTATGAAACTGATAATCTCCAATCAAATCAGACAAATAAATCTGATCGATTAAATCGGATGCAAAAGAAATTGGCGCATTGTTTGCTTCGGCTTTAGCCAAAAAAACAGGTTTCGTTTCATCGGTATATTCGCCAATTACTACAGGAACATTTGGTTTAATAATTCCAGCTTTTTCGCCCGCAATAGCTTCTAGAGTATTTCCTAAAAATTGCGTATGATCTAAACCAATATTGGTAATTACCGAAACCAAAGGCGTAATAATATTGGTTGCGTCCAATCTTCCGCCAAGACCAACTTCAATAATAGCAATATCTACCTTTTCGGCAGCAAAATAATCAAACGCCAATCCGACCGACATTTCGAAGAAACTCATATCATTGGCTTCAAAAAAATCTTTGTGTTTTGCGATAAATTCAATCACGAATTCTTCTGAGATTTCTTTACCGTTTATTTTAATTCTTTCCCTAAAATCTTTCAAGTGCGGAGAAGTATATAATCCCACTTTATAGCCTGCTTCTTGTAAAACAGACGAAAGCATGTGCGAAGTAGAACCTTTTCCGTTTGTTCCCGCAACGTGAATGCACTTTAGCCCGTTCTGCGGATTGCCAAGATGAGCTGCCAACAATTTGATATTCGTTAAATCTTCTTTATACGCAGAAGCACCTTGCAATTGGTACATTGGAAGCTGATTAAACATCCAATTGGTAGTCTCTTGATAGTTCATTTGTTTAGATAAAATGGTTGTTGATTGAAATAAAATTCGATTTTTGTAGTTTAATATTACAGCGAAAATTATCTTTATTGCAAATTTCAAATATTTTTTAGAATTAATTATTAAAAACCAGAATTAATATATGTTTACTTTTATTCAGTTACAAACAGATACAATCGCAAATGCTTCAAATGTAGTGGTCGAAAAGATCGCGGCACCGCAAAATGAAATTTCAATGTTTGGTTTCATTATGAAGGGGGGAGTGTTCTTAATTCCAATCGCGTTGTTGCTGTTTTATACAATCTACCTAATTTTTGAACGTTACATGTACATAAGTCGAGCGTCTAAAATTGACAGCAGATTAATGCAAGATATTGGTGAAAAATTACATTCTGGAAACATTGAGTTAGCAAGAACAATTGTAGAAAGAAATAATACTGCAGCTGGAAATATTTTAAAAGAAGGTGTTTTGGTAATTGGACGACCAATTTCGGAAATAGAAGCTAACATGGACCGCGCTGCCGATATAGAAATTGGCGAAATGGAAAGACATTTAGGTCACTTAGGACTTATTGCTGGTATTGCGCCAACGCTAGGTTTCATCGGAACGATTTCTGGGGTTATTAAAATTTTCTACAGTATTTCGGTTACTGAAAATATTAGTATCGGAAACATTTCTGGAGGTTTATACGAAAAAATGATCAGTTCTGGTTCTGGATTAATCGTGGGTATTATTGCTTATAGCGCTTACCACTTATTGAACGGAAAGATTGATAATTTTGCTTTAAAAATTCAGAAACAGATTTTAGAATTTGTCAATATAATTCAAAGAGCATAAGCCATGTCTATTAAAAGAAAAAGAAGATTTCATGCCGAAGTTGCGACTTCATCTTTGAGCGATATCATGTTTTTCCTGCTGTTGTTTTTCTTAATTATCTCAACACTGGCAAATCCGAACGTGATTAAGATGACATTGCCAAAAGCTAAAGCCAATGAAAAAACCAATAAACAACTAATTAGTTTATCGGTTACCGAAGATAAAAAGTTCTACATTGACAAACAGGAAGTAGATTTTGAAAATCTAGAAACGAGTTTAATGTCAAAAATAGGAGCAGATAAAGAACAAACCGTTGTAGTTCGAATTCCGTTTAATCTTCAAGTTCAAGACTTAGTAGATGTTTTACAAATAGGAGTGAAGAATAACTTGAAGTTTGTAATTGCAACGAGTCCCAAATAAGAATAATTATTCTGGTCGGGCTATCCGCGCTACAGTGGTAGCCAGCTCCTATCCCTCACGCGAACAGGACTCAGTTTTGTCATTCTGAGGAACGAAGAATCACACTAGAAACTCGCCAAAGATTGAAGACTTAGTTTTCGGAATTACTTGTGTGATTCTTCGTTCCTCAGAATGACAAACTGGACGGAAATGAAAAAAGGCTTTCAGAATTTCTGAAAGCCTTTTTTATGTCGTTTTAAGTTTTTAATCCAAACTAAAATTATAAATAATTTTTCCAACTTGTTTTGCTGCTGCATTCGAATCAGCAGACCATTTAGTGTTTAGTGCTGCAATTTTAGCTTGTTCCAACAAACAACTTGCTGTATTGGTTGTTCCTTTTACTCCAGGCGTTGCACTTATTGTTTTTCCGTTTTGGTCGACAGTGACTTCTACCACTACTTTTCCTTCTTCATTACAGGTGTATTTTGGGGCAGGTTTAGATAATGCTTTTCTTCCGTTTAAAGAATACCCAGATCCACCACCAGATCCACCGCCGCTTCCAGCTCCGTAACCGCTTCCGGTTCCAATGCCATTTCCAGTTCCGTTACCGCCTCCAGTTCCTCCGCCAGAGCCACCAGAACCGTAATATCCGCTAGAGTTTAAACTTCCGTTTGACTTTCCTTTATTTCCTGCTGCTTTATCATCTCCGTCACCGCCTTTGTTCGAACCTTTCATAATGCTAGCTAATGCATCGTTTGTTGAATTAGAAACTTTTGGTTTTTCAGGTACAGGTTTTTGCACAGGTTTCTCAAGAGGAACAGGTTTCTTTGGTTTTTCTTTCGTCGGAATTACAACATCGTTATCTGCAGTTGTATTTTCTTGTGTAATTATCGATTCTTCTTCTGGAGTTGCTTTTGCTGGAGCTTGTTTTACATTATTTTTTACATCTAGAACTTCGCTTTTATAATTGGCGCCAGAACCTAAATCGCTGTCTCCAAAATTTATGGTTACGCCACCGCCACCTCCGCCGCCATCAGCAAGAGCTACATTGTTTTCTGGATTATAAGGAGGCCAGAAACGTATAAAAAACAGCAATAGAATTATTACTGCATAAATAGCTGTTGTGAATAGCAATGATTTCTTTTGATCTGAAGAAATTGAGGAACTCATTTAAATTCTAAATTTTGAAATGTATTATTTTAAAAACGTTTAAAAGTAGTAAAAATTGTTTAGAATGAAAGAGAGAATTTAACCGCAAAGGGCGCTAAGGTTTTTTTTAAATTATAACGCAAAGCACGCTAAGATTTACGCAAAGAAACGCAAAGTTTTATTTGTCTTAACTTTGAGTAAATCTCCGATTGAAGTTCGCAAAGCTAGATGTACACAAAGCTTTGCGAACTTAATATTTAGATATTGCTTGCGCTTCAAATTAAAATGCCTTAGCGTACTTTGCGTTAAAAACTGCTAACTATTTAACCGCAAAGCACGCAAAGGTTTACGCAAGGTTCGCAAAGCGTTTTTTTTTAAATCTCGCAAAGTCGCGAAGTCGCAAAGTTTTTCGTTTTAAATTTCCTTTGCGACTTCGCGACTTTGCGAGAAATAAACTAGCGTTCCTTACGCAAAACCCTTGCGTGCTTTGCGGTTAAAAAATCTACGCCACAAAAAAACGAGCCAAACAATAATGTGGCTCGTTTAGTAATAAAGTATAAAAAAAATTACACTAACTGTTTCAATGCAATCTCAAAAGCAGTTGCGCTGATATTTGTTTTAGACGAATTTAAAGCGTGAGCTTTTACAATCGCATTTTTAATTGTGTCTGATGTATCATTAAAAATTGCCTCATCGGTCATTTGAACTTTTTTCTCCATGAAATAAGCAAAAACTCTTGCCATTCCGCAGTTTGAAATAAAGTCAGGAATCAAACTTACTTTGCTGTCAACTTCTTCCATAATAGAACCGAAGAAAATTTCTTTGTCAGCAAAAGGAACATTCGCTCCACAAGAGATTACTTCTAATCCGTTTGCAACTAAACTGTCAATTTGAGCTTGTGTTACCAATCTTGAAGCAGCGCAAGGAGTGAAGATCTCAGCACCAATTGTCCAGATTTTAGAATTGATTTCCTCAAACGGAATCATATTGTCGGCAACTAATTTATTTCCGTCTTTATTTAAAAATAAAGTTCTAATTTCTTCAAAAGAAAAACCTTCTTCTTTAATTAATCCACCGTCGCGATCGATGATTCCGATAACTTTTGCTCCCATTTCGGCTAAATAAAAAGCAGCAGCAGAACCAACGTTTCCAAAACCTTGTACAATTGCTTTTTTACCTTGAATGTCTCCGCCATAAGTCGCGTAAAAATGACGAACAGCTTCGGCAACACCAAAACCGGTAATCATATCAGCAACTGTATATTTTCTAGTTACGTCTGGAGAGAATTTCGGGTTCTCGATAACCTTAATTACACCTTGACGCAATTGTCCGATTCTATTAATTTTATCAGCTTCTGTTGGTTTGAAGTGTCCATTGAAAACTCCTTCTTGCGGATGCCAAACGCCACATTCTTCGGTCATTGGAATTACTTCATGAATCTCATCAACATTCAAATCTCCTCCAGTTCCGTAGTAGCTTTTTAATAACGGAGAAACGGCTTTGTACCAACGTTGCAAAACACCTTTTTTGCGAGGATCGTTCGGATCAAAATTTATTCCAGATTTAGCTCCTCCAATTGCAGGACCAGAAACTGAGAATTTAACTTCCATAGTTTTAGCCAATGACAAAACTTCGTTCATGTCTAAGCCTTTTCTCATTCTCGTTCCTCCACCCGCAGCTCCTCCACGAAGTGAATTAATAACAGTCCACCCTTCGGCTTCTGTTTCTGAATCTTTCCAATTGAAAACAATTTCAGGTGCTTTGTTTTCAAATTGTTGTAATAAATCTTTCATTTTGTTGTGATATGTTTATTTTGCGTAAATGTATAAAATAGAATAATGCGAATAATGTATTTCGCATCAAATTTATAAAACAAAAAAGAAAAGCCGAAAACTATTTGGTTTTCGGCTTTCGGAATATTTAAAAAATTAAGATTTATTGTCCTAATAAGTGTTTTTTCAAAGTTTCGTCTACTGGTTTGTCAGAAAGCCAGATTCCGAATAATGCTTTTTTGAAATCGAATCCAGGAATTTTTCCTTTTAGAACTTCATTTTTACTCACGTAAACATTTTGATCTAACGGATTGTATGCTAAAATGAAAACATCTTTTTCTGTAATAGCATCACTTAGATAACTTTTTAACTGCTCAATTCTTGGACGCAATTGTTCCAAATTTGCTCCCGCAGATTTTTCAAAACCTGTGTTCATAGCTTTTGTCAGCTTGTTTGAAGAAACCATAGAAGAAGTAATTTCGATTCTAACAGCCATTTCCGTATCACTATCAATAATGAATTGCGGATCTTGAGTTAATTGTGATAAATAAAGTGCTTGAACATAAACTTCCAACCACATTTTTGATCTTCCGCCTGCTCCGTTTAATTGTAATGGTTTGCCTTGGAATTCTATTTTTCTAGGAACTGTAACACCATTAACATCAATTTGAGTTTGGGCTGAAACAGTAGAAAATTGCAAACTAAAAAGGACTGCCAGTAAAAGTAAAATCTTTTTCATATTCTATCAAATTTTTATTTTTAAGGCAAAAATAATAGTAATTTATTAATATTTAGGTCATATTTAAAATGTTTTTTTACTAAAATTTTTATGTTTAATTTTTGTATTACATTAACAATCAATTTAGTAAGAGTAGGTTTACGTACTTTTACTCATTTTAAGAATTGTCTAACTTTTTAGGCAATTGAAAATGGCTTTTTTTAGATTAAAAAAACACATTGAGGGCTAATTTTTCAATCAGAAATTTTATAGAAAATATTATCAAATTAATGCTCTTTTGAAAAAAAAGTTAAATAATAACGAAAACGTTATCGTAATCTTTGCTGATCTATTAATTTTATATGCGCGCATTGTAATTTAAACATTTAAAAAGTATCTTTGGAAGCCTTTGTATTATAAATTAAGGCATCGAAAAATCACAAAAAAACATAAAAAAACAATCAACTAAAGAAATCTGTTTTTGAAATCTGGTTGAGAAAAACATTTAAAGTAAACTACTATGGATTTTAATCTTACCGAAGAACATTTAATGATTCAGCAGGCAGCAAGAGATTTTGCTCAAAATGAATTATTGCCGGGAGTTATTGAACGTGACGAAAAACAAATTTTTCCAACTGAGCAAATCAAGAAAATGGGTGAGCTTGGATTTATGGGAATGATGGTTGATCCTAAATACGGAGGAAGCGGTCTTGACGCTATTTCTTATGTTATTGCAATGGAAGAAATTTCTAAGGTAGATGCTTCTGCATCTGTTGTAATGTCTGTAAACAATTCATTGGTTTGTTGGGGATTGCAAGAGTATGGAACTGAAGAGCAAAAACAAAAATATTTACCAGGTTTGGCTTCTGGAGAAATTCACGGAGCATTCTGTTTGAGTGAACCTGAAGCAGGAAGTGATGCAACGTCACAAAAAACGACGGCTATTGATATGGGAGACCATTACTTAGTAAATGGTACAAAAAACTGGATTACAAACGGAAATACTGCATCTGTATATTTAGTAATTGCACAAACGCATCCAGAATTAAAGCATAAAGGAATTAATGCTTTGATTATGACGAAAGATATGCCAGGTTTTGCGGTTGGTCCAAAAGAGCAAAAAATGGGAATCCGTGGTTCAGATACACATTCTTTAATGTTTACTGATGTGAAAGTTCCAAAAGAAAACAGAATCGGTGAAGATGGTTTCGGGTTTAAATTTGCAATGAAAACTTTAGCGGGAGGTAGAATTGGTATTGCTTCTCAAGCTTTAGGAATTGCATCTGGAGCTTATGAATTGGCTCTAAAATATTCTAAAGAGCGTAAAGCTTTTGGAACTGAAATTTGCAATCACCAAGCAATTGCTTTCAAATTGGCAGACATGGCTGTAAACATTGAAGCGGCTCGTCATTTATGCATGAAAGCAGCTTGGGATAAAGACCAACATAAAAACTACGACGTGAGTGGTGCAATGGCAAAATTATTTGCTTCACAAGTGGCAATGGATACTTCAGTTGAAGCAGTTCAAATTCACGGAGGAAACGGATACGTAAAAGAATACCATGTAGAGCGTTTAATGCGTGATGCAAAAATCACTCAGATTTACGAAGGAACTTCTGAAATTCAGAAAATCGTAATTTCTAGAGCTGTTATTGCAGGATAAATAATCTTTACAATATATTTAAACCCTTTCGACTTTTTGTTGAAAGGGTTTTTTTATGAATATTGTATTACTTTTCATAAGTTTATAGTCTAATTAATTTTATTTTCAATCATCATCAAAAAAACAGAAAACCATGAAAAAATTATACTTTCTGCTTCCTTTAATTTTCTTAGCATGTAAATCGGGAACTTCTACAACAAAGGAAAATGAAATAAAAGAAACTTCTAAGCCGATAGAAGTCAGTTATAAAGTAAAGGAATCTGAAATTTCAGATTTTCTAAAATATCTTTCTTCGGATGAATTGGAAGGCAGAGAAACAGGAACTAAGGGAATTGAAAAAGCGGCAGTTTTCTTGGAAGACTTTTTAAAGAAAAATAAAATCAAACCTTATTTTAAAACTTACAGAGATACGTTGACCAATTTTGAGCCGTCATCTTTTAATATTGTAGGCGTTATTGAAGGAACTGATCCTGAATTGAAAAAAGAGTTTGTTGTCTTGAGTGCGCATTACGATCATATAGGTTTAGAGAAAAAAGAACAGGCAGATAAAATAAATAATGGTGCAAACGATGATGCTTCGGGCGTAACTTCTGTCGCAGCAATGGCAAAATATTTTAGCGAAACAAAATCGAATAAAAGAAGTATTTTAATTGCGTTCTTCGCGGGAGAAGAAAAAGGATTATTAGGATCTAAAAGTTTAGTTGAGAAATTAAAAAAGCAAAACTTCAACCTTTATACACAATTAAATATCGAAATGATTGGTGTGCCAATGAAACGAGATTATTTGGCTTACATTACTGGTTTTGATAAATCGAACATGGCACAAAAAATAAACGAATACACAGGTAAAAACACTATCGGATTTTTGCCAAAAGAAGCAGAATATCAGTTGTTTTACCGTTCTGATAATTATTCGTTCTTTCAAGCTTTTGGAAAACCATGTCAGTCTCTAAGTACTTTTGATTTCGAAAACTTTGATTTCTATCACCATGTTTCAGATGAATTTAAATTAATGGATATTCCTCATATTACTAGATTCACACAAGAGTTACTGCCAGCGGTGACCAAAATTGCAGTTTCGCCTACGCAAGAAATAACCATGAATAAATAAGAGGCTGTTTTACAGCATTTGATTATTTTTGCCCAATGAAAAATATTATCGTTACAGGAACAAGCAGAGGAATTGGTTATGAATTGGCCTTGAAATTTGCTGAAGCAGGTCATCAGGTTTTGGCCATTTCCAGAAAAATCCCGCAAGCACTTTTAGAACATCAAAATGTAACTTGTCTATCTGTTGATTTGGCAGATGAAACTGCGTTAGATCAAGTTGAAAATTTCCTTTCTTCGACTTGGAAAAAAGTAGATGCAATAGTTCATAATGCCGGAGCTTTACTTTTAAAACCTTTTGCAGAAACAACTCAAGCAGATTTTGAAAGTATTTATAAAGTGAATGTTTTTGCGGTAGCGAATTTAACTCGAATCTGTATTCCGTATTTAGAAAAAGGAAGCCATGTTGTTACCATAAGTTCTATCGGCGGAGTCCGCGGAAGTTTAAAATTTGCAGGATTAGCGGCGTACAGTTCAAGTAAAGGAGCTGTAATTACTTTGACTGAATTATTAGCAGAAGAATATAAAGAAAAAGGAATCTCATTTAACGTTTTGGCTTTAGGCTCTGTTCAAACCGAAATGCTAAACGAAGCTTTCCCTGGCTATCAAGCGCCAATTTCTGCTGAAGGAATGGCAACTTATATTTATGATTTCACCTTAAACGGAAATAAGTATTTTAACGGAAAAGTTCTCGAAGTATCGTCGACAAACCCTTAGTTAATTATAAATTATGAGTTATGAATTATGAGTGAGAGTATTGTGAAAACTAAAAGTTTTGAATTAGCTGTAAGAGGAGTTAATTTTTATAAATGGCTAGTTGCGGAAAGGAAAGAATTTATAATGAGTAAACAATTTTTACGTTCTGTTACCTCTGTTGGTGCAAATGTTCGAGAAGCTGTTAATGCACAAAGCAAACCTGATTTTATTCATAAATTATCAATTTCTCAAAAAGAATGCGATGAGTCAATGTATTGGTTAGAAATATTAATTGCGACAAATTATATTTCCAAAGCTGAATTTGAATCAATGCATAAACAATGTGAGGAAGTGCTAAAAATCATAAAAAGCATAATTATAACGTCAAAGAAAAAACTAATAACTCAAAACTCATAATTCATAATTTAAAATTAAATTGAGCGAAACTTTAGCTAAATATATTCCAGAACATGCGGTAAAACCCGTTTTCGATTTGATAGTGGCCAATCAGGTACACTTGAAAATTGTAAACGAACGTCAGACGCGTCATGGTGATTATAGACGCGGACCAAGTGGAAAGCATGAAATTACGGTTAATGCAAGTTTGAATAAATATCGGTTTTTAATTACGCTGATTCACGAAATTGCACATTTGGTTGCTTTTGAAAAGTTTGGAAGAAATATAAAGCCACACGGGAATGAGTGGAAATTTACTTTTCAGCGTTTGATGGTTCCATTTATTCGGCCAGAAATATTTCCGGGTCATATTTTACCTCTATTAGCAAGGCATTTTAAAAATCCTTCTGCAAGCAGTGATACCGATACGACTTTGTCTTTGGCTTTAAAACAATACGATAAAGAAAATGATAAAAATTACGTTTTCGAAATACCTTACGGAAGTATTTTTAGAATTAAGAATGGCAAAGTTTTTAAAAAAATAGCCGTTAGGACAAAACGCTTTGAGTGCTTAGAAATCAGTTCTGGAAAAACGTATCTTTTTAATCCGAACGCTGAGGTTGAGTTAATCACTTTAAAAAATTCCAATAATTAAATTCCAAATTTCAATTACAGGAAGCGACAATAAAAAAATCCCAAATTCCAATAAATAACTTGGAATTTGGGATTTTTAATATTTTGGAATTTTAAGTCTATAATCCTTTCAAATAAGCTTCACGTACTTTCTTAAATAGGTTAGAAGAATACACGAATTTAACTATCGCTTCATTATCGGTTTTAAAGATTTCTTCTTTAGTTCCCTGCCAAGCTTTTAATCCTTTCTTTAAGAAAACAATATTTTCACCAATTTCCATCACAGAGTTCATATCGTGAGTGTTGATTACTGTAGTGATATTATATTCTTTTGTAATTTCCTGAATCAAATTATCAATCAAAGTCGAAGTATTCGGATCTAAACCTGAGTTTGGCTCGTCACAAAACAAATATTTCGGATTGTTTACAATAGCTCTCGCAATAGCCACACGTTTTTGCATACCTCCAGAAATCTCAGAAGGTAATTTTTTATGAGCATCAACCAGATTTACTCTTTCTAAAACAAAATCAACTCGTTCTTTGATTTGGGCTTTGCTATTATTAGTAAACATTTTTAGAGGGAAAGCTACATTTTCTTCAACCGTCATTGAGTCAAATAAAGCAGAACCCTGAAATACCATTCCGATTTCGGTTCTTAATTCACGCTTTTCATCTTTGTCTAAATCAGAATAAACCCTGCCGTCAAATTCAATTGTTCCTGAGTCAGGGGTATGAATTCCTAATAATGTTTTTAATAAAACTGTTTTTCCAGACCCACTTTGTCCGATAATCAAGTTGGTTTTTCCAGTTTCAAATACCGTCGAAACGCCTTTTAAAACTTTGCTGTCGCCAAATGATTTTTCTATATTTTTTACTTCTATCATTATCCTAATAATAATTGAGTTAATATATAATTTAGAAGGATAATAGTAACAGATGTCCATACGAATGACGTTGTACTCGCTTTACCAACTTCTAATGCACCGCCTTTCATATAATAACCATGAAAAGATGGAATTGTTGCCAATAACATCGCAAAGATTAAAGTTTTGATAAATGCATATGTAATATGAAACGGTATGAAATCTTTCTGAGCTCCCATAATAAAATCTGCTCCAGTCGAAAATCCTCCGTAAGCACAAGCAAGCCATCCTCCAAAAATTCCTAAAAACATACTAATCCCGATTACGAAAGGATACATTAATAGCGCTATAATTTTTGGAAAAACAAGATAGTTTACTGAGTTAACTCCCATAACTTCTAAAGCATCAATCTGCTCTGTAACACGCATAGTTCCGATACTTGAAGTGATGTAAGATCCCATTTTTCCGGCCATAATTACCGAAATAAAAGTAGGGGCAAACTCCAAAACTACAGATTGACGTGTAGCAAAACCAATTAAATATTTAGGAATTAAGGGATTGGTTAAATTTAATGCCGTTTGGATAGCAACAACTCCTCCAATAAAGAAAGATATAAAGCAAACAATTCCAAGTGAATCAATAATCAAATCATCAATTTCTTTGAAAATTAAATTTTTCATAACAGGCCATTTAGTCTGTTTATTGAAAATTTCTTTCAGCATTAAAAAATATTTCCCGATTTGGGATAAATAACGAATTAGCATCATAATTTTTAAATATTGGCTAAGGTAAAAAGAAGTTACGAGTTATGAGTTATGAGTTCAGTTTTTTCGACTGTTTTGCCAATCAAATTAACTTTTTTTTCATTTTCTGTAAACGGTAATTTCTAATAAACTTAGCTTGTTCGGGAGTTACTAATAAAGGAGTTTTTGCTTTTTTGGCTTTCATAAATCCTTTAATGTAATCTAAAAATAGAAATGGTTTTTTCTTCATCATTGCCAATTTTGCAGAAGCAATTGCAGTGATCCAAAAACCATAACCTAAAGTATAAAAAGCCTCGCCTTGTTTGTAGCGAGCTGTTTTGTTGTAATTGGCACCAGTTGGTTTTAGGTGTTTTACATGTAAAGATTCGTCGGTAACTATTTTCCAGCCGTAATATTTACATAGCAATTCATCAACTGTATCCCAGCCCATTGCAGGTTTTAAACCGCCAATTTGTTGGAATGTTTCTTTTCTGTACGCTTTTAATGCGCCGCGAATGTGGTCTTTATCGGTTAGATTTTCTAAAACCCATTCGCCGTTTTTGTCTATATAGCAGAATCCACCAACCATTCCGATTTTTGAATCAGATTTGAAATGTTTGATTATAGTTTCAAAATAATTTGGAGGAAAAATTAAATCGCCATCGATTTTTACAATAATATCGTAATTAGAATCCAGTGTTTCAAAACCTTTCTGAAAAGCCTGAATTACTTTACTTCCTGGCAAATGAATCGCATCGGATGTTTTGTTTACAACAGAAATGTATGGATTTTCTTTTGCAAAACTTAAAACAACTTCTTCTGTTTTATCAGTCGAATTATCATTTACCACCACAATTTTTGAAGGTAAAACGGTTTGCGAAACCAAAGATTCTAAGGTTAGGCCAATTAAGTTCTCTTCATTGTGTGCGGGTATGACGATGTAATATTTCATAAATTTTTAATTTAAAATCCCATTTTTTTTAAATTCCAAATTCCAATTAAAGCTAGTCTAATTGGAATTTGGAATTTAATCCCGATAGCAATCGGGATGGAATTTTTTATTTTATTCTTTCCGCTACCACGATATAATATCTCGGAGTGAAGTATCTTAATAATGGTCTAATTCCAAGCTTTTTTACCGGATGTGTAAATTGAAGACGATCTGTTATTTTCCAGCCTGTTTTTTCCAAAAGCCAGTCTAGTTGCCAATCTTCAAATTCATGGTAATGTCTGTCCCACATATCAGTTTTTGAACGATATGCCGGCGAGAACCATAAGCGTAACGGGATTGAAATTAATATTTTGTCGCATTTTACGTTTTGTAAAATAGTGTACGGATTTAGTAAATGTTCGAAAATTTCAAATGCTGTAAAAACAGTATAATCTTCCGTTTGTAAAGCAGTATGATCGTTATCTAAATCTTCGCCCTTTGTATTTTTTACAGTATAACCATTTTCTTCCATTATTTTAGAGAACGGATTTGGAACTCCAAAATCAAAAATGGTCTCTGATGTGTTAACGTGCTTTTGTAAAAACTCTAAAGTAAGTTTGAATCTTTTATTCGGAAACGTTTTTTCGTACATAGTCATTGCGAACGAATCAATCTCTCGTTCTTGATTTTAATTAGGTCGCAAATATACTAAAAAAGTCCGCACCTTATTAGCGCGGACTTTTTTAGTTTTCAGTCTCAGTCATAGTTTGCAATCTGTTAAACTACAAACTGTGGCTAGTATCGATAAACAAAAGCATTAATATTCATTCCTGCTCCAACAGAAGCAAAAATAAGAACATCACCTTTATTGATTTCATGGTTTTCAACCTTTCCTTGAAGAATTAAATCGTATAAAGTAGGAACGGTTGCAACACTGCTGTTTCCTAAATCGTGAATACTCATTGGCATTATGTCTTTAGGAGCCGTTTTGTCGTATAATTTGTAGAAACGTTCGATGATCGCCTCGTCCATTTTTTCGTTTGCTTGATGAATAAGAATTTTTTTCACTTCGTCAATTCCGATGCCACTTTTATCTAAACAGCTTTTCATCGCGCAAGGAACATTGCTTAACGCAAATTCGTAGATTTTGCGTCCATACATTTTAATGTATTTCGTGTCTGGATCTAAATCTTTATTGTATGATTTTCCGAAGAAAAGGTAACCAGCTTCATCAGTTGCGTAAGTGGCACTTTCGTAAGCTAATAATCCTGTTTCATCAGTTGAGGCTTCTAAAATTGAAGCGCCAGCGCCGTCAGAATAAATCATTGAATCACGATCGTGGTCATCTACAACTCTTGATAAAGTTTCGGCTCCAATTACCATTACTCTTTTTGCCATTCCAGATTTGATGAAAGCATTGGCTTGTAAAACACCTTCAATCCATCCTGGACATCCAAAAATAATATCGTAAGCGACGCACTTAGGATTTTTAATTCCTAGTTTGTTTTTAACACGTGTTGCTAAACTCGGTAAAATATCAGATTGAGTAGTTCCAGGTTTTACATCTCCAAAATTATGAGCGATGATAATATAGTCTAAAGTCTCTGCATCAATAGCAGCATTTGCAATGGCTTTTTCAGCAGCAAAAAAAGCTAGATCAGAAGCATTGTATTGTGGTTCAGCATAACGTCGATTTTCAATTCCTGTAATACCTTTAAATTTTTTAATTACAACTTCGTTCGGATAACCAAAAGGAGTTCCATCCTCATTTAAAAAAACATGTTTATCAAAATCTGTGTTTTTTACTTCTAGATTAGGAATATAGCTCCCAATACCAATAATTTTTATTTTCATTATTTCCCTTTAATTATCCGATAAATTTAATGCTAATGTATAAATAATATTATGATAACTATCATAAAAAATACTATGCATGCATATAATTGTCAAAAAACGATTTTTCGGTTGATATATTGTTTTTTTTCTAATGATTTTTTAATATTTCCTAGATTTCAAACGATTGAAGACGATTTGGAGACCAATCTTTTTTGACTATTATTTCAATTTTATTGAAATAATTTCACAAAAGATTAGCAGAAAGTTATGTTTCTTTAAATCAGATTTCTTCTTTGTTGTTTGGTTTAAAAAAGTTTCAGGTTTCGGGTTTCAAGTTATGCTGAAACCTAAAACCTGAAACTTGAAACCTGAAACAAAAATAAAACCCGACAGGGTTTTAAAATCTGTCGGGTTTGGATATTTATAAGAAAAACTAAATTTTAGCTTTCCATGTAAGCTTCGATTGGAGCACAGCTGCAAACTAAGTTTCTGTCTCCGTAAGCATCGTCAACACGACGAACAGACGGCCAGAATTTATTGTCAGCGATGTAGTCTAATGGGTAAGCTGCTGTTTCTCTAGAATAAGGGAAATCCCAAGAGTCAGAAGTTAACATTGCTAATGTGTGAGGTGCATTTTTCAATACGTTGTTTTTGTCATCAGCAGTTGCAGCTTCGATTTCTTTTCTGATTGAAATAAGTGCGTCGCAAAAACGATCTAACTCAGCTAAATCTTCAGATTCTGTTGGTTCAATCATTAAAGTTCCAGCAACTGGGAAAGAAACCGTAGGAGCATGGAAACCGTAATCCATCAAACGTTTAGCGATATCACCAACTTCGATTCCGTTTTCTTTAAATGAACGGCAATCTAAAATCATTTCGTGAGCAGCTCTTCCGCATTCTCCTGTATAAAGAATTGGATAGTGACCTTCGAAACGCGCTTTCATGTAGTTAGCATTTAAGATCGCGTGTTCTGTAGCGCTTTTTAATCCTTCAGCTCCCATCATTGTGATGTAGCCGTAAGAAATTAAACAAACTAAAGCAGATCCGTAAGGTGCAGATGAAATTGCAGTAATAGCTTGCTCGCCACCAACATTTAAGATTGGGTTTGTTGGCAAGAACGGAACTAATTTTTCGTTCACACAGATTGGTCCAACTCCAGGTCCACCGCCTCCGTGGGGAATAGCGAATGTTTTGTGTAAGTTTAAGTGACAAACGTCAGCGCCAATTGTAGCAGGATTTGTTAATCCAACTTGCGCGTTCATGTTTGCACCATCCATATATACTAATCCGCCATTATCGTGGATTAATTTTGTGATTTCAATAATTGAAGATTCATAAACTCCATGAGTAGAAGGGTATGTTACCATTAAACAAGATAAATCATCTTTGTGTTCAATAGCTTTTGCTCTTAAATCTTCTACGTCAATATTTCCTTCTGGAGTCGTTTTCGTAACAATGATTTTCATTCCAGCCATCGCAGCAGAAGCAGGATTTGTTCCGTGAGCCGATGAAGGAATTAGACATACATTACGGTGACCTTCGTTTCTTGACATATGGTAAGCACGAATAGCCATTAAACCAGCGTACTCTCCTTGAGCTCCTGAGTTTGGCTGTAAAGTTGTTCCAGCAAATCCAGTAATTACATTTAATTGCTGCTCTAATTTTTTAAGCATTGTGATGTAACCTTCAGCTTGCTCAACTGGTGCAAACGGGTGAATACTGTTCCAGTTTGGCATTGAAAGAGGCAACATTTCAGAAGCTGCGTTTAATTTCATTGTACAAGAACCTAATGAAATCATTGAGTGATTTAATGATAAATCTTTACGCTCCAATTTTTTGATATAACGCATTAACTGACTTTCTGAATGATGATTATTGAAAACATCATGCGTTAAGAAAGAAGATGTTCTTTCTAATGAAGCCGGTAATTGGCTAGCTTCACTTAATTCAGAAACGATGAAAGTTTCTTTTCCTAAAGCCTCAGCAAAAATCGCAATGATTTGGTTGATGTCAGCAACAGAGGTTGTTTCGTTAAATGAAATCGAAATTGATTCAGCATCAGGATAGAAGAAGTTTACTTCGTTTTTCTCAGCAACAGCTTTTACTTTCTGAGCGTCCGCTTTTACTAAGATTGTATCAAAGTAAGCTGAGTTAGTTTGGTAAACTCCAATTTTATTTAAAGCCTCAGCAGTAGTAACAGCCGATGCGTGAACTTTGTTTGCAATGTATTTTAAACCTTCTGGACCGTGGTAAACAGCATACATTCCTGCCATAACAGCCAATAAAACCTGAGCAGTACAAATATTTGAAGTTGCTTTTTCACGTTTGATGTGCTGTTCGCGAGTTCCTAAAGCCATACGTAAAGCACGGTTTCCATTTGTATCAACAGAAACTCCAATGATACGACCTGGCATAGAACGTTTGTATTCATCTTTAGTTGCAAAATAGGCAGCGTGAGGACCACCGTAACCCATTGGTACACCAAAACGTTGTGTTGTTCCAACTACTACTGCAGCACCCATTTCTCCTGGAGAAGTTAAAGTTGCAAGTGATAAAATATCAGCAGCAAAGGCAACTTTGATTTCGTTTTCTTTTGCTTTAGCAACAAAAGCACTATAATCGTTTACTTGACCGTATTTTCCTGGGTATTGTAAAATAGCTCCGAAGAATTCATTTGAAAAATCAAATGTTTCGTGGTTTCCAACAACTAATTCAATTCCAATTGGAGTTGAACGTGTTTGTAAAACCGATAAAGTTTGTGGTAAAATTTCTTCAGAAACGAAGAATTTGTGTGTATTGTTTTTCTTTTGATCTCTCGTGCGAACATCAAATAATAACGCCATAGCTTCTGCAGCAGCTGTACCTTCATCAAGTAAAGATGCATTTGCAATTTCCATTCCTGTTAATTCGATAACTGTAGTTTGGAAATTTAAAATTGCTTCTAGACGTCCTTGTGCAATTTCTGCTTGGTAAGGTGTATAAGCTGTATACCATCCTGGGTTTTCAAAGATATTTCTTTGAATTGGAGCCGGAACGATTGTTGGGTGATAACCCAAACCAATGTACGATTTGAATACTTTATTTTTCTTTCCTAATTCCTGAATATGATTTGCAAATTCATACTCTGTCATTGCAGGATCTAAATTCAAAGGTGCTTTTAAACGAATATCATCTGGAAGGGTTTCGTAAACAAGTTGCTCAATTGAGTCAACTCCAATTGTTTTCAGCATATGCTGAAGATCGGTTTCTCTTGGACCAATGTGTCTTAAAGCAAAAGCATCTGTTTTCATGTAGCTATCTAATGTTTTTAATTGATGTGTTCGTGCACCATTTTGCTGTACGAATCACATTTAAAAGTAAATGTGTTGTTTTTTTGTCGCGCAAAATTAAGTATTATTAATAATTTAATAGGTATTTTTAACTTCATTTTTTATCAAATTTCTAATCAAAGACTTGATTTGTTAATAAAATATTAGATTTGAGGTATGATAGTATCAAAACGCTTCTTAGATTTTTACCTGAATAGCAGTATTCATGTGGCTTTATCATGTTATGCACTTGTGCGAATAACGTTTCATGTGTTTCATATTCAATATGATGAGCCGATGGCACTTTTTGTTTTTTTTGGAACAATTGTAGGATATAATTTCGTAAAATATGATGCGCTGGTTCGCGTAAAGAAAAATCCGATTGGAACTCAGTTAAAAATTATCGCTGTTTTAAGTTTTATTTCGGTCGTTTTAGTCGGATATTATTTTTTCCATTTAAAAAGAATTACGCAAATAGTCTCTGTCGGAATTTTTGCCATAACTGCACTTTATACTTTACCTTTTTTTCCAAATAGAAAAAATGCCAGAAACTGGGCAGGCGTAAAAATTTATATTGTCGCACTTTGTTGGGTTGGAGCAACTTTAGTTTTGCCATTAATAAATGCTGAAATTCCGTTTACGACAGATTTCTTTATCAAATGTATTCAGCGTTTTATACTGGTTTTTGTACTGATTCTAGTTTTTGAAATTTTAGATTTGGCCAATGACGATCCGCATCTTCAAACCGTTCCTCAGACAATAGGAGTAAAGAAAACCAAGCTTTTAGGATTTCTATTGTTGATTCCGTTTTGGTTTTTAGAAGTTTTTATTTCAACATTCAATTATCATGATGCCGTAATAAATTTGATTATGGTCGTCATGCTGATGTTGTTTATTGCTTTTGCCAATCCAAATCGTTCCAAATATTATACTTCCTTTTGGGTAGAAAGTGTTCCGATTTTTTGGTGGCTGATGGTGGTTCTGCTATAAAAGTAAAAACCGATGAATTAACATCGGTTTTTACTTAAGTACAATATGTAAGTTTTTTTATTGTTACTTCTTAATGAATTTAGAATTAAAAGTGCCTTTTTCAGAATTTATTTTTATAAAATAAGACCCAGATGCTAAGTTTGAAACATCAATTGAAGAAAGATTTTTGAAGTTTGGATAGGCTATTATCAATTGGCCTAATACATTATAAATGTTTAGGGAATTAATTTTATTGTCATTTGGTTGATTTATAAATAAAATACCTTCCGTTGGATTAGGATATGTTGTAAAGATGTTATCAGTTAAAAAATCTGGATTGCTCAAATTTGCTTCAATCTTTGTAGTGGCTGTATTTGTAACAATTGCTGAATTATAATCAAAATAAATACTGGACGAGTTACTAAATTCATCTCCAGGTTTTAAGTTAGATTTAGTTCGGATTTTAAACGAAACATATCCATCATTATTAGCATCATCAAATGGTAAATTGATACCTTCAAACAAAAATTCAACTTTATTTCCTTCAGAAATTTTTGTAGTGAACAAATGGCTTCCTGCTTCGGCAATTAAGGAAGATATATCAAATTTACTTGTATCTATAATATCGCGGACGGTAATGTTTTGCGCTTTGTAAGTTCCTGAATTTTCAAAACGAATGACATAATGAATATATTCCCCAATTTTTGAAGATTGAATTGACGCTCCCTGCAAGCAGGTTTTATCGTTTGGATCAAGTGAGTTTACAACTATTTGGTCAAAATTAAATATATTATCTGTTGGTGTATCATCTGTTAGAGAGGATAAGATTTCTGCGCTATATTTTAAAACAGTTCCAGAATCTGCTGGTGGCGTATCTGTGGGTTTGTTTATGCGAATGCTTAGAGATATTTCTCCACTTTGAAAAGGAAGCATATTGCTAAAATTCCATTTTAAGGTATTTGTAGTTTTGCTTGATACTGCAGGAGTTGTTGATACTATAGTTAACAGAGTATTATCAAAGGTTAGGTTAACGGATCCAGACTGAAGTTGATTTCCTTTGTTTTTGTAGAGTATTTTATATTTAGATGTAAAACCTGGTATAGCAGCATTTATAGGGATTAAAATAATTTCTAAATCAGGATGCACACCATTTGGCGCTATACAGAAATTAGAAATTGCAGGACTTAATTGTGAAGGAAAATCGACATTTACATTTTGTGGACTGATATTAAAATAAGTAGGATTTTCTAATTTAGGAGTAAAGGTATGTTTACCTGAAGGCAGCGAAATGGCATAATCTCCACTTTTATTAGCAATTAGCTCTGTGTTTACAGCACCTGAAGCAATATTCAGCTTTAAATTAGGAAATACTGTGTCATTTGCATCACATCCATTATTGTTGGAATCAAATTTATTTTGGCCACTTACTAGAAAAGCATCTCCTCCTAAAAGTTTTACAGATCCATTACACCATGCACCATTATAATTGGTAAACGATCCCGCTACAAGAATTTTTCCGTCTGGTTCAATAAAAATAGTTTCAACAGGACCATTAAAACCAGTACCTGTGTTAAAAGCTTGATCTACAGATCCATCTACATTTAGTCGTATTAGACCTTTAACACCGTTAACATTATAAATATTAAAGGTACCAGCACATAAAATTTTTCCATCTGATTGAATGGCAAATGAATTTCTTATACTAGTTTCAAATTCTAATGAATTAAATGAGGGGTCAATAGTTCCGTCGCTATTTATTCTTTTTATTTTATTGTTATGAGGGACTATTATTTTTCCATTTGGCAATAAAGCAAATTTTGAAGAATAACCAGGGTAAGGTTCAGGATTAAATGAAGTATCCAATGTTCCATCACTATTTAGTCGTACTAACCCAAATACATTCATTAATATTTTTCCATCTGTCTTCACTTCAATTTGATATGCCGCATTGCCATCATTATTACTGTAATTAAAAGATGAGTCTAAAGTTCCGTTAGAGTTTAAACGAATTATTTTACCATTAACAGGTGTTCCTTTAAAAGAATCAAAATAACCCCCTATTAATATTTTACCGTCAGGTTGTAATGCTACTGAGTGTACCTCGGGTTCTCCATATTTATATGTAAAACTTTGACCAATATTAAAAGATGTGTCAATTGTATAATCGCTATTTAATCTAATCAATCCATCTGCTAAAACATCATTATATTTATCAAAATATCCGACTACTATAATTTTTCCATCTTTTTGTACAACACCGTCTAAACAAGAACTAGCTTTCACTTGTCCTGACCATCCTGTTGGCTTATTGTCGAATCCCGAAAATAAATTTGCATTTAATGAAAGTTTCCCGTCTGTATCTATCGTTTTTATGCCTCTATGGTATGGTGATCTGGATTCTCCAATAATATTATATTTACCATCTAATCCTTTAATTATTTTTTGAGGATCAATAGCAGTGCTTTTATCGTGATGTAATAAAGTACCGTTTTTGTCTAATTCAAAAAAAGTACCAACGGTATAAGTATTGTATACTAATGGCACATATTGGTTTGGATTGGAGATATCAGATGCACAAACAAATATATTTCCATTTGGACGGAGACTAATTGAATTTATGCCCACATTTGTTCCTGTTCCTGTTACAAAGGTATTATCTATACTTCCATCACTATTTAAGCGGATTAAATTTCTCGAAGGAGCTCCGTTGTAAGGAGGAAATACACCTCCGACCAATATTTTTTTATCAGGTTGTTCTATTACGAAGGTAACTTTACCACCAGTGCAAGATCCTTCATATTGACCAACTAATTCCGGACAAACAAAAGAACTATCAAAAGACCCATCAGGATTTAATCTGGCTAAACGATTTACAGAAATAGTTGAAGGGGCATATTTTCCGCCATAGGTCCAAAATTGTCCTCCTATTAATATTTTTCCGTCAGATTGAAGAGCCATAGTAGCGATAGAACAATCAAAAGTATAATTTTCATTTTTAAAAGTAGAGTCGAAGCGACCTGTGGGATCTAGTTTGTTTATTGTTAAACCTAGTCCTCCTCCCGCAAAGTAAAAACTTCCATCACTTTTAGGGACATAAGCATAAAGTGTATTTGAAAAACTGCCATTGTTTAAAAACGTAGAATCATAGTCTCCATTTGCAGTCAATCGCCATAAGGAGCGGTCATAAATTGCATATATTTTATCGTTTGCATCAACTTGAATCTTACTGATAATGCCAATATTTATTTTTTTAAAAGTATTATCCAAACTTCCGTCTGCATTAAGTCTAATGATCGAAGATGCCAATTCGTTACCATCCAGAGAATTGAGGTTTCCTGCGATAAGTATTTTTCCTGTAGATTGTTTTGCGATTGAATAAATTGTTCCGGTTAACCTTGTTCCTAGTTTGAAAGTATTGTCATAAGATAAATCAGGATTAAGCCTGATTATACTTCCTGTTTTATTAAATGAACCATTGGTTAAAAAATATCCAGTAAAGTTTCCTATGATTATAGCTTTTCCATCTGGTAATGTTACACCATCTTTAACATTGCCATTTAAGAAAAGGTTATGGTTTGCATAGTCATAAGTTATGTCGATATCTGCGGGGTTCTGAGAATAAATAGTTGGAAATAAAAGTAATAAAATTAATGAGTAGAGTTGTTTCATAAACTTATAATTATAGTTTTTGGTATGTAAATGTATAGAAAAACTAGATATTTTAATTCAATGAATTGTTTTTTTTAACAAGGGTATTTTTCTAAAAATAAATAAGGTAAATTACATTTTTTCGACAACCTCTTTCAGGATTTTATTTCTTTCTAAAAGGAAATTAGTCAAATGTTTTTCCAAAAACAAAATATCAAAAAGTTTTCCGAATATCCCAAACGGTGTTTCATATTGCAATTTGTCTTTCATGATTGTAGTTTCATTTTCCTCTTCAAAAAAATGTTCATGTTTAAACAATTTGAATTTGCCTTTTTCTATTTCATCTACAAAATAGTCATAAAGATTCATTGCGCTAATTCGGCTTTTGTGAGTAAGATAAAATCCGAAATGTTTGCCACGCCAAGTTACTGTTTCGTTTAAATTGATTAACCCAGATGTTACACCAGCAATTGCTTTTTCTTTTGATGGATTTGCCGATTGTTGGTGAATTTCGATATTTCTTGAAGTATCAAAAACGATTTGTTTTGGTGCGTTTATTTTAGTTATGAGATTTATTGTTGTCATGACCGTTATTTTACTTTTTCAAAATTTAAATTAAAAAAGATACCAGTTACTAGAGAAGATAGTGAATATGCGACTGCAAAATCTAACCACATATTTCCTATTACAAGATACATGGTAATGAAAATCCCTGCAATAGATATTGAAATTAGAATTCCTTTCGCATACAAATTTGAAATTTGTTTTTGAAATAAAATACGATATGCAAAAGCATAGAAAATATATGTAGGAGTAGAGAAAATTAAGCTTATCAATAGTGTAATTGGATAAAGTTCCAAAAGTCCCATTGTTTGATGAGGGTTTGGGTATAAATAATACAATATTTGTGAAATGAGAGGAGCTAACAATAAGGTAAAAATTGAATGTTTAAACAAATAACTCCAATCTACATTTTGTGTTTTCATTTGTGTAATAAATCTTTAAAAGCATTATTAATATCATTAAACTTAAATCGAAAACCATTTTCTAAAAGTCGTTTCGGAATTACATTTCGGCTTTTTAAAACCAATTCGGTTTCAGTGCGAATAAAAAATGATCCAATTTCCAAAAAGAATTTATTCATCGGAATTCCAAAAGGAAAACCAACGGCTTTTCTAAGTTTATGCATAAAATAAGCATTCTGAATTGGTTCTGGAGAAACTACATTTATAACTCCAGTAATTTCTTTTTGAATAATAAAATCAACTGCATCGGCAAAATCATCTTCGTGAATCCAACTTACAAACTGATTGCCGCTTCCTTGTTTTCCTCCAAATCCAATTTTCACCAAATTCTTTAACGGAATAAAAGCACCTCCATTTTTCCCTAAAACAATTGAAGTTCGAAGAGCCGTTTTTATTGTCTTTGGAGTTTCGGTTTTAAAGAATGCTTTTTCCCAAGATAAAGCGACATTTATAGAAAAGTCATTTCCAATTTCGCCATCAACTTCATCCATTTGTTTGTCTAAAGAAAAACGATAAATTGTTGAGGTTGATGAATTCAACCAATGTTTCGGAGGATTTTTGCAATTCAAAACCGCTTTGTTTAGAATTTTTGTACTGTCAATTCGAGACCAAAGAATCTCTCTTTTATTCTTTTTCGTATAACGACAATCAACCGATTTTCCGGCAAGATTAATTAAAACTGTTGCGTTTTCTAATTCTTTTTCCCATCCAGAAAAAGTTTTTGCATTCCAGTTTACATATTTAATTCCGCCAATTGTCTGAGATTTTCCTCGTGTCAGAATTATAATTTCGCCAAATTTATCTTTGAAATGATTTACTAAAACTTGTCCGAGAAAACCTGTTCCGGCTGCGATTATGAGTTTGTTCATTTTAGTCAATTTTTTGAAATTATTGTATTGATTAATAATTATTCGAATTTTGCATTCAGGTTTAGTAAATTTCTTCCATAACAGGAAGTATCTGCAATTTCCTTTTGTTCTTCACTGTAATTTTTGAACCTTGAGCTAAGAAAACAGAGGTTGGCTTTTGAGTTTGAAGAAATCCAAAATCACTTCCATAATTTTTTTCGAAATCAATATCAATTCGATGATTTAAAACCTCAAATTGTTCCCATCTCGGATGTGTCACTTCATATTCAAAAGTCGTTTCTTCATCAATTTTCGTATATCCAAAATAATGTTCTGTGATGAATTCAGCTTCAGAGTCAATTTCGATTTTGCTTAAATCTTTTTTGGTTGCAATTTCAATCGTGTTCCATTCTTTGCCATTCTTCCATTGATAAATGAAAGTATTGTTATTTTTATTTTCAATGATTTCATGTTTCATTTTTTGAGTCTCATAATGCTCCTGATACAAAGTATTGGCAATAAAAGTGATGGCTTTTTTGGGAACAATTTCTTTAATGAAAACTACTCCGCGTTTCCATTCGTCGTTTTCAAAACGTTTTACATAAAATCTCAGATTCACTTCTTCAAAATCGACATGAAATGGAACTTTTAATCCTAAAACTTTGGTGTTTTTAAACATAAACCCAACTAAGCTCACATAGCATTTGTTGTTCCAAATATCAATCTCAGTTCCTGCAGGAAGATGTTTTTCTAAAATTTCAGCATTGATTTCATAATTGAAAAGTGCTAAGTTTTGCCATTCTGCTTTTAAGAAGTTCATGTTAATCGTTTTTTAAAGTTTTAAACTTTCAGAAAAAAATGAAAGTTTGGGTTAAATTTTTTTATTTCATTATTTTCATAACCAGTTTCCCTAACCAGTTATCATTGAATTCAGTCATTTTGTCCAACATATTATCTGCTTTTAAAACAAAGTCATATAGTTTAGTCGTCTGATCCACAAAATGTTTTTCCTCTGCCGAATCTTTTGCTTTGATTGTCGAAACTTCTTTTAAGATTTTAAGAGTAGGTTTAATTTCTCTTTTGCTTCTTTCTCTGGAAATTTTAACTGCCAATTCGTCTAAATCTTTTTCAGCTGTGAAAAATTCTTTTCTTTCTCCTGCTTTGTATTCTTTATAAACAATTCCCCAATCCATTAAACTTCTTAAGTTCATGCTCGCATTTCCACGGGAAATCTGCAATTCTTCCATAATGTCTTCCATAGAAACAGGTTCGTTCGAAACCATTAATAAAGCGTGAATCTGTGCCATCGTTTTATTAATTCCCCATTGAGAACCTAACGCTCCCCAAGTTTGTACAAACTTATTTTTTGCTTCTTTGAATTCCATGAGTCAAATGTAAGTAAAAGTTTTTAAACTTTCAAAAATAATTGAAACATATTTAACAAATAATAAAGTTATGTTAATTCAACGCGCGAAATTTTCGATTAAATAATGATGCAGCTATTTTTGTAAAAATCACATTTTATGGAATTATACTACACATTTTCGGTGCTAATTGTATTGGCATCATTCTTCGCCTATTTGAATTTAAGATTTTTAAAACTTCCAGGAACCATCGGAATCATGATTATTGCTATGTTGGTTTCAGTTGGAATTCGACTTTTGGGAGATTCTTATTTTCCTGCAACGACAAAACACTTTTTCGATTTGATAAAAGAATTTGATTTCAACGAAATCCTGATGGGAGCGATGTTGAACTTTCTTTTATTCGCTGGAGCTTTACACGTAAACATGTTTGACCTTAAAGAACAAAAAGTTCCTATCATGATTTATTCGACAGTAAGTGTCGTGTTATCTGCCCTAATTATTTCTGTTCTGCTTTATTACATAGCACCGCTTCTCGGAATAACTATTCCTTATATATTTTGTTTGGTTTTCGGGACATTAATTTCTCCAACCGATCCAATCGTGGTTTTAGGAGTTTTAAAAGAAGCCAAAGTTCCTAAAAGAATAGAAACTAAAATTGTTGGTGAATCATTGTTTAATGATGGAGTTGCAGTTGTAATGTTTGCGGTTGTTCTTAAAATGGCAACCGATCCAACATTTGATGCTACTTTTAGTTCAATTAGTTGGTTGTTTATCAAAGAAGGAATTGGCGGGCTTTTATTAGGAGCAGTTTTCGGATTTACAGCGTCTAAGGTGATGAAGAAAATTGACGATTATAAAGTTTCTGTTCTTATAACACTTTCTATTGTAATGGGAGGATTTTTAATTGCCCAAAGTTTACACGTTTCTAGTCCGCTTGCAATGGTAGTGGCTGGATTGATTATTGGAAATTATGGCAAAAAAGTAGCAATGAGTGAAGTAACTAAAGACTATTTAGGGAAGTTCTGGGAACTTATAGATGAGATTTTGAATGCTATTTTGTTCTTATTTATTGGTTTTGAATTGTTATTGCTTCCAGATTTAAACAAACAATTGCTTACAGGATTCGTTGCAATTTTTATAGTGCTTTTTTCAAGATTAACATCGATTGTTTTGCCATGGAAATTCTTTGATATATTCAAGTTTTTCGGAATCAAATCGGCTTACAACAAAGGTTCATTAATGGTTTTGGTTTGGGGCGGAATTCGCGGTGGAGTTTCTATTGCATTAGTGCTTTCTATGCCTGAAAGCGAATATAAAAACCTGCTTTTGGAAGTAACTTATATTGTAGTTTTATTTTCTATTGTTGTTCAAGGACTGACAGTTGGGAAATTAGCTAATAGGGTTTTGGAGAAAGAGTAAAGATTTAGAAATATAGAAGAACAAAGAAACAAGACTTATGTTCTTTGTCATTAAATTTTTAATTAAAAACCCTGCAAGTTCTTTGCAGGGTTTTGTTTTTATCGTTTATCTTCTTTAGAATAATTGGATTCTCCATTAATATTAATTTCTTCGCCTAAAAAACGAGGTTCTCGATTTCTTAATACATCAAAAAAAGATTTAAAAATAGAACCATATTCTCTAAAGCGAACATAATTATATCCTAAATATTCTCCTTTATTGGCAGAATATCCAGAAGATTTAATGCCAAGTTTTTGTCCAATATAAATCGCGCGATTTAAATGATATTCCTGCGAAATTAAAGTTGCTTTTTTAATTTTGAAAATGTGTTTTGCACGATACATTGTCGAGTAAGTATCAAAACCTGCATAATCAATGAAGATTTTTGTGGTGTCAACGCCATGATTATAACAGTAGTTTTTCATTACTGTTAACTCATCATATTCGTCACGGCCGTTATCTCCAGAAAGAAGAATTTTATTGATGCGTTTTGCTTTCCAAAGCATAATTCCAGCATCCAAGCGATCTTTTAAATATTTGCTTGGCTGATTTCCATTAATTCCTGCGCCAAAAATAATTCCGACATCATTTTTAGGGAACTTTTTTATGGAATAATAAATGTTCTTTTTGGTCGAAGATTTCACGTAATAATTTACCGAAACAATGACAATCAATCCGATAATGGCAAGATAAAGTGCTATTTTAAAATATTTTTTCACGGCTTGTATTTGTAAGATTAAGATTTAAAATACGAAGATAAGTAAATTTATTTCTAAGAAAAATCAAATAAAAAAAACCGAAGCAACAAAGCTTCGGTTTCAAAATTCGGTTCTCTAAAAAGCTTAGCAACTTAGAACCTTAGTATCTTAGAATCTTTACAATAATCCTGCTCTTTTCAGCAAAGCTTCAGGTTTTGGTTCTTGTCCTCTAAAACGTTTGTATAAAGTCATTGGATGTTCTGTTCCTCCTTTTGAAAGTACATTGTCTTTGAATTTTTTCGCAATTTCTTCGTTAAAGATTCCGTTTTCTTGGAAATATTCAAAAGCATCTGCATCCAGAACTTCCGCCCATTTGTAGCTGTAATATCCAGAAGAATATCCACCTTGGAAAATATGTGAGAACGCCGTACTCATTGCATTTTCTTTTACATCCGGATACAATTGTGTGTTGGCAAATTGTTCAGTTTCGAAAGTTTTTAAATCGGTAATAGAAGTTGGATCTTGACCATGCCAAGCCATATCTAATAATCCGAAACTTAATTGACGTAATGTTGCTAAACCTTCTTGGAAACTTGCGCTTTCTTTAATTTTCTGAACATATTCAATCGGAATAATTTCTCCTGTTTCGTAATGATTCGCAAACAAAGCCAAAGCTTCCGGCTCGTAACACCAGTTCTCCATAATCTGACTTGGCAATTCTACGAAATCCCAGTAAACAGAAGTTCCAGATAAACTTGGGTAAAATGTGTTTGCTAGCATTCCGTGTAAACCGTGTCCGAATTCGTGGAATAAAGTTGTTACTTCATTAAAAGTTAATAACGAAGGTTTTGTTTCGGTTGGTTTTGTAAAGTTGCAAACGTTAGAAATATGTGGTCTTTCGTTTACGCCGTCTTTTACATATTGTGATTTGAATGACGTCATCCATGCACCATTTCTTTTTCCTTTTCTTGGGAAGAAATCAGCGTAGAAAATAGAAACTAAATTGCCATCATTATCTTTTACTTCGTAAGTTGTAACTTCTTCGTGGTATTTATCGATATCAAAAACTTCGGTAAAAGTTAAACCGTATAATTTTTTGGCAACTGTAAATGCACCGTCTAAAACTTTTTCTAACTGAAAATAAGGTTTCAGTTTTTCATCATCTAAATTAAAAAGCTGTTGTTTTAATTTTTCAGAATAATAAGCTCCGTCCCATTTTTCCAATTGTTCGATTCCGTCCAGTTCTTTCGCGAAAGCGGTTAATTCTGCAAATTCTTTTTGAGCCGCTGGTTTAGCTTTTGCCAATAAATCGTTTAAAAAAGAAAAAACTTTCTCCGGACTTTCGGCCATTCTTTCTTCCAAAACAAAATGTGCGTGCGTTTTATAACCTAATAAATTGGCTCTTTCGTGACGAAGTTTGGCAATTTTCAGGACGTTTTCTTCATTGTTGAATTCGTTTTTTTGGAAACCTTTTGCACCAAAAGCAATTGCCATTTTTTTACGCAATTCACGATTATCAGCATAAGTCAAGAACGGAACATAACTTGGATGATCTAATGTGAAAATCCATCCTTCTCTTTCCTGATTTTTGGCTAATAATCTTGCTGCTTCGATTGTTCCTTCTGGTAAACCTGATAAATCTTTCTCATCAGTTAAATGCAATTCGAAGTTATTAGTTTCTGCCAAAACATTTTCGCCAAATTGTAAACTCAATTTCGATAATTCTTTGTCGATTTCTCTTAATTGGTTTTTCTTGTCTTCTGGAAGATTGGCTCCGTTTCTTGAAAAACTTTTGTATTTTTTGTCTAATAATGTAGTTTGTTCTGGATTCAGATTCAAACTTTCTTTTTGATCATAAACTGCTTTTACTCGTGCAAATAATTTTGCATTCAAACGAATGTCATTTCCAAATTCTGAAAGCCAAGGCGAAACTTCCTGAGCAATTTTCTGCATTTCGTCATTCGTCTCAGCCGAATTCAAATTGAAGAAAACACTAGAAAGACGATCCAAAATATCGCCCGAATAATCCATCGCAACAATTGTGTTTTCAAAAGTTGGCGCTTCTGGATTATTTACAATCGCATCAATTTCGGCTTTAGCCAAAGCAATTCCTTTCTGAAAAGCAGGAACATAATCTTCGATTTTAATTTGCGAAAATGGTGCTGTATTATGTTTGGTGTTGAAATATTGTGTTAATACGCTCATAAGTAGAGTTTTTTTAAAGTAGTCAGTGGTCAGTTTTTTAGTGTTCAGTTCTCATAAAGATAACGACTGAACACTAAAAAACTGACCACTGATCACTATTAATTTATTTTTTAAGACCTTCAGCCGCTTTATTAACCGCCGCTTTCAATTCTTCTTTATAAGAAATAATAGTATCTAAAACTTTTTTATCGTGGCTTCCGATAATTTGCGTGGCTAAAATTCCAGCATTTTTTGCTCCGTTTAAAGCTACAGTTGCAACAGGAACGCCGCCTGGCATTTGTAGAATTGATAAAACAGAATCCCAACCATCAATAGAATTACTTGATTTTACAGGAACTCCAATTACTGGAAGCGGAGACATTGAAGCCACCATTCCAGGTAAATGTGCCGCACCGCCAGCTCCAGCAATAATTACCGAAATCCCGCGATTGTGTGCATTTTTGCTGAAATCAAATAATTTCTCTGGCGTTCTGTGTGCCGAAACGATATCTACTTCAACTTCTACATTAAATTGTTTTAATATGTCGATTGCATCCTGCATAACTGGCATGTCTGAGATGCTTCCCATTATAATAGCTACTTTGCTCATGTTTTTTGTTGTATTTGTTTACTTCGTCTGTTCGGCTAAAGCCTCGGGTCAGGTTTAAAGTTTCAAGTTTTGTTGAGACTGAAAACTGTCATTATTTTAAATTTCCCTATTTATAGGATTTTTTTAATCTGTTTTTAATTACGTTACCCAAAAAATAAATTACAAGTAAAATAATTGTAACTGTAATGAAATTTATAATCAAAAATTCTAGATAAAAATAGTCGCTAACGTAACATTCCGCATCAACTCTTCTAAATGCCTGAAATGGAAAACCTATAGAAAAACCTCTGCCATGTTTAGTTATAGGTACAGTTATTAATTGTATTGCGAAATAAATTAAGATTGTTAATCCAGAGATTTTTAATGCTTTTTTCATTTCATTATTAAGCGCTAATCACTTTTATAGTTTCCTTCACTTCCTGTGCAATTCTTCTTGCCTCAGCCATATCTTCATTTACAATTGTAACGTGACCCATTTTTCTGAAAGGACGTGTTTGTTTTTTTCCGTAAATATGTGGTGTAACGCCATCCCATCCTAAAATGGTTTCGATGTTTTCATATACTACGTTTCCAGAATGACCTTCGGCACCAACTAAATTTACCATAATTCCAGCAACTTTACTATCTGTGTTTCCTAACGGAAGATCTAAAATAGCGCGTAAATGATTTTCGAATTGTGAAGTATAACTAGCTTCAATAGAATAATGTCCAGAATTGTGTGGGCGAGGAGCAACTTCATTAACCAAAATTTCGTCATCCTGAGTCTGGAACATTTCAACTGCTAAAAGTCCAACGTGATTGAAGTTTTCTGAAACTTTCAAAGCAACAGCTCTTGCTTTTTCAGCTACTTTATCATCGATTCTTGCTGGACAGATTACGTATTCGACTTGGTTTGCTTCTGGGTGAAATTCCATTTCTACAACAGGATACGTTTTCATTTCTCCTGATGGATTTCTAACTACAATTACCGCCAATTCATTTTTGAACGGAACCATAGTTTCCGCAATGCATTCTACATTTGGAAGCGTATCTAAATCTGAAACCTGGCGAACTATTTTCACGCCATTTCCATCATAGCCAAACTCAGTGCATTTCCATACAAAAGGCAATTTGATAGTTGATTGTGGATTAACGATTTCTGATTTTAGATTTTCAAGGTTCTCAAATCTTGCAAAAGGTGCGGTTGGGATATTATTTTTAGCGTAAAAATCTTTTTGAACGCCTTTATTCTGAATTCCTTTTAAAGTTTTTGGAGAAGGATATACTTTTACGCCTTCATTCTCTAATTGTGTTAAAGCTTCAAGATTTACCAATTCGATTTCGAAAGTCAAAACATCGACTTGTTTTCCAAAGTTGTAAACCGTATCATAATCCATTAAATCGCCTTGAAAAAACTTGTTGCAGGCAATTTTACTAGGTGCTTCGTCGCTTGGATCTAGTACGTAAGTTTGTATGTCAAATTTTCTAGTGTCGAACAAAAGCATTTTACCTAATTGTCCGCCACCTAATATTCCTAATTTAAAATCAGAAGAAAAATAATTCATTTTGTGTTGTGTTTTTGCAAAGATACTTTTTAATCTTTTTTTAGCCAAAATTTAGTTTTTCTGCTATGGATTGATAAAGTTTTGCCACAGATTTAAAGGATTAAAAAGATTTTTCTCTTTGTGGGTTTTTGGTTGCCACGAATTCCACGAATTTTCACTAATTTTTTAGGTTGAATTTGAAAAAAAATAATTCGTGGAAATTCGTGGAATTCGTGGCGAAAAAAAATCATTTTAATCTTTCTAATCTGTGGCTAACAAAAAAACTATTTTATTTTCTTCAAAACTTCTTTTGCGACGGCTTTGTATGCGGCGGAATGGTCTCCGAAATCTTTATCAATAATCACTTTTAGTTCGGGATGAATCCAGTCGTAATAATTTCCTAAAATAAATAAAGTGCGGATCGAATACGCTTTTGTGGCAACTTTTGTATCATTAATTAACCAGTCAAAAGAAGCTTCAATACAATCTTGAAGATTTTCTTCGGAGAGTTTTATACCATTTTCGTTTTTCTTATAATGCGATTTTACTAAAAGCTGAACGATTTTTGCAATCGGACGCATGGAACTTTCGTCTTTTAAAACTTTTAAATTAGAACAGAAAAAATCAAGATGAGGTTGGAGCCAATTTAATTCTTCGTAAGAAACAAATTCTAAAATCCAGCAGGCTTTATGATTGTTTTTGTCTTCGGGCGAAAAGCAAATAGAAACCAATTCACTAAAAAGTGTAGGGTTTTCTAAAACGTCCTGTGCCGTTTTGAGACGATTTTCTCTGTAAGCATTGACATAATCTAGTTTTTTCTGCAGTTCGGAAAGCATTGTTTTTGATGTTTAATACGTCGCTAAAATAAGTAATTTAATGAGATAATTCCGTAATAGTTTATTGGTAGACCTGGATAATAAAATCTTGGTTGCGTATTTCCAACTCCTGTTGCATTGGTCAAAATCATCGATGCATATTTTTGATTTGTTACGTTATTTATTCCTGCATCCAAATGTGCTTTTAATCCAGATAAAATCTCAAATTGATATCCCGTTTTTAAATTTAGCAAAGAATAAGAATCTGAAAAATTGGCGTTTGAATCATTCATTGGAATTTTATCTGTAAACTGAAAATCAGCAGAAAAATAAAATCCTGATTTTACGTTTAAAGTAAAACCTGCGTTTGCAGTATTGGCTGGAACTCCGGTGAGTTTATTTCCAGAGAAATCTTTTCCATTATCGACAAATTCTTTGAATTCATAATTTCCAATTGAAGAGCCAACATAAGAATTTAGAGTAAAAATTCGATTGATCGGCCAATTATGATTTAAGGAAATTTCAATTCCTTCATGAAAAGTTTTCCCGGCATTTACACCTTCGTATTGATCGTCTCCGATTCTTTTAGCAACTAGTAAATCTTTAATTTCCATTCGATACATGGCAATTTCGGTGTAGAGTTTTTTACCGAAAAAATGCAATTTTCCACCTAATTCAAAATTATAACCTGTTTCGGGCTTAATGTCTTGATTGATATTTCCTGCTGAAGTTAAAGTTTCTTCAGTTGCAGGAAGAGAAAATCCTCGGCTTACAGAAAAGTAAAAAGTTCGGATTTCATTTGGCTTAAATAAAAAAGAAAGTTGTGGCGAAAAAATTCCATCATAACTATATTTTTCCTTCGGATTATTCGCGGAAGCGGGAAAATCATTCTGCAGTTCGAATTTGGTTTTGTTGTAATTTAAACCTGCTTGAATCTCAAATTGATCATAAAGCAAAGTTCTGATTTGCGAGAAAACATTATAAAAATGCCTTTTTTGATCGGTTGCCGTAAGTTGGTCGCCTTGCAAACTTCCATTTCCGTTATTTTGCTGATATAAGTTTTGAAAAGTATTTCCACTATAATTATCTCTGAAATATTCTAATCCTGCAATAAACTGATTTTTGACTTTTCCGATATTGAAATCTCCCGAAAATTGAGTTCGTACACCCGAAGCAAAAGTATATTGGCGTAAAATGTCAAAAGGACGAGGTTCGTTGCTGTCTTTATAATTGATAAAAACGGAAGTTGAATTTTGCAGATGATCGTTTAATTTAAAATCATAAGCCAATCCTGCCAAAGTAGATTTATATTCTTTAAAACCTTTTGAATTGACCCAAGTAGGCGCGCCCGCCTGCGGATTATTTTCGAAAGTCGTTTTATTAATCGAACTCGGAATGTAAGCTTTTAAATAAGTGTAATTAGAAAAATAAGTCAGTTTGCTGTTTTTCTTTCTGAATAATTCACCGCCGAGCGTAATTCCTTCGCGATTGTAAGCGCTATTTTCGCGCCAGCCGTCTGTTTTTAAATTGTGATAACTCAGATTTAGTGAAGCACTTTTTTCATTCAGATTAAAACCAATTCTGTTTTTCAATAATCCAAAAGAGCCAAAAACAGAACTTATTTCGGTTTGATAATTTCCTTTATTGAATATTTGAGGCGAAATTAAAATTGCTCCGCCCAAACCCGCTCCGTAAATACTCGAAAGCGGACCTTTAATCACTTCAACCTGATTGATGTTTTGAAGATCAATATCATCAATAACCGTTTCGCTATTTCCAGATGTCAGCGGAATATTTCCATAAAAAGCTCTGATTTTATTGGTTCCGTATGGAGTTCTGGCTCCAATTCCTCGAATCGAAATTCGGGTTGTGGTAATATTCGACGATTGCATAAAAACACCGGGAATTGTATTTATGACATTGCTGATATCTGTAGCATTATTTCGAAGTAATTCTTTTTTCGATAAAATTCCAATTGAAGCTGGACTATTCTGTAAATCGCGATTAATATGAAGCGGACTTATTAAAACTTCGTTCAGTTTTTGAGTTTTGACAGAATCAATATTTTCTTGTGCCGAAATGTTTTTAGAAACAAAAAAAATCAAAAGAAAAAGAAAACATTTTTGAAAAGGCATAAAAGTGCGGTTTTATTTTAACACATAGAAACATAGCATTGATTGAGGCAAAAAAGGCGTTTTACTTGTCAAAAGCCACATAGAAAAACTATGTGTGAAAACGAGTTTTCTTAATAACATCTTTTAAACAAAAATCTATGTCTCTATGTGTTTAAAATCTTTGTGTTTGAATTTTTATTTGTTGGCTGTAACTTTCCAAATTGTATTGCTGCTATCGTCATTTACCAGAAGCGATCCATCATTCATAACCGTCACAGCAACTGGACGACCATAAACTTCAGCTTTGTTTTCATCAGAAATAAAACCAGTTAAAAAATCCTCTGGTTTTCCTGAAGGTTTTCCATCTTTAAAAGGAACAAATAAAACTTTGTAACCTGAAATTACAGATCGGTTCCAAGAACCATGCTGACCTACAAATGCTCCATTTTTGTATTTTGCAGGAAAAGCATCTTTAGTGTAAAAAGCTAATCCCAAAGAAGCAGTGTGAGCACCAACTGGAACATCTGGAACAATAGCTTTTTCTATCAAATCTTTTCGTTCACCTTTCCCTTTCCATCTCGGATCCGGAATACTTCCAAAATACGAGTAAGGCCATCCATAAAAACCGCCTCTTTTCACGCTCGTAATATAATCTGGAACCAAATCGTCACCAAGTTCATCTCTTTCATTTACTGCAGTCCAAAGTTCCTTTTTGTTGGCCGGATTCCAGTCCATTCCCATTGGGTTTCTAAGCCCGTCAGCATAAATTTTTTCGTCGGTTCCGTCAGAATTAATTTCTAAAATTGCCGCACGGCGAATTTCTTTATCCATTCCGTTTTCTCCAACATTACTTCCTGACCCAACACCAATATAAATTTTTGTTCCTTCAGGATTAGCGAGTAAACTTCTTGTCCAGTGATTGTTGTATCCGCCAGCAGGAAGCTCAACGATTTTAGTTCCTTTGGTTTCTAGTTTTAATGGGGCGTTTTTATAAGGATAACGGTAAAGTCCGTCAGTATTGGCAATGTAAAAAAAGTCGTTAAGAATTAGCATTCCTAAAGGTCTGTTTAAGCCAGATTTAAAAACTTCGCGAGTTTCATATTTTCCATCTTTATCTTTGTCGCGCAAAACTATAATTTGGTTTTTGCTTGTTCTGGTTCCGCTTTCAACAACAAAAATATCGTTGTTTGGCCCGATATAACTCCAACGCGGATTCTCAAAACCGTCGGCAAATTTTGTAACAGTAAAACCTTCGGGAGCTTTTGGAGTTTTACCTTCTGGCCAGCCTATAACTTTACTGTTCTTTGTTTTAGATTCGGTCGCATAGGGTGGAGGGAGCGTAATATCTCCAATGGCAGTTTTAACTACATTTGCTGGCTGTTTGGCAAGAGCTTCCTTTTCTTCTTTTTTAACCTGTCCGTTACAGGCAGTCATTAAGGCCAGTAGTGGTATAGAAAACAGGGCTAAGGATTTTTTCATCGGTTTTTTGGAGTTAAATAATTATATCACAACAATTTACTGAAAATTCTTATAGTGTCAAAAAATGATTTGTAAACATTAACTGATATTTAACATTCACAAAAAATATCTCGAATACAGTTTATTTTGATAGAAGCAGTTAAGTTGTAATTCTGTATCTTTGTCCATTATTTTAAAAAGAAAAATAATGATACAACTTCACGATAAACAATTTGTTCCGTTTATTTCGGCTAAAGAAATTGATTTTGCTTTAACTAAACTAGTTGCTCAGGTAGAAGATGATTTTGGAGATGATACGCCAATATTTATTGGAGTTCTAAATGGTGCTTTTATGGTGGTGTCAGATTTTCTGAAAAAATATAAAAAACCATGTGAGGTTTCGTTTATCAAAATGGCATCTTATGAAGGAACTGAAACAACAAATGCAGTTAAAGAACTAATTGGAATTAACCAAGATTTGTCTGGAAGAACGGTAATTGTCATTGAAGATATTATTGATACCGGAAACACAATCGAAGAATTAAAGCACTTGTTTAAAGCGCAAAATGTAAAGCATTTTAAAATTGCGACATTATTTTTTAAACCAGAAGCTTATAAAAAAGATATTAAAATAGATTATATCGGAATTCGTATTCCGAACAAGTTTATTGTTGGTTACGGGTTAGACTACGATGGTTTAGGAAGAAACTTAACCGAAATTTACAAATTAGCAGAATAACAAAATAACAAAACACAACTATATATTCATTTAAAGACTTCTAAAAAAATAAGAAGTAACAACACTCATTTCAATTATGATTAACATCGTTTTATTTGGAAAGCCTGGTGCAGGAAAAGGAACTCAGGCAGAATTTTTAAAAGAAAAATACAATTTGACACACCTTTCAACAGGAGATATTTTTCGTTTCAATTTAAAAAATGATACTGAACTAGGAAAAAAAGCAAGAGTTTTTATGGACAATGGAGAATTAGTTCCATGTGAAGTAACAACTGCAATGTTAATTGATGAGGTTAAAAAACATCCGGATACAGCAGGATTTTTGTTCGACGGTTACCCGAGAACAATCAACCAAGCTGAAGCTTTAGATAAATTTTTACCAACAATTGGGTCAAGCGTAACAGCAACAATTGCTTTAGAAGCAGATGACGAAATTTTGGTGGCACGTTTATTAGAAAGAGGAAAAACAAGCGGAAGAGCAGATGATCAAGACGAAGAAAAAATTCGTGTGAGATATCAGGAATACAATGAGAAAACAGCTCCGCTTATTGGATATTACAAAGAACAGAATAAATTTCATGCCGTAGACGGTATCGGAACTATCGAACAAATTACAGAGCGCTTAACGTCAGTTATAGATAATTTGTAGAAGCTTTTTCCAGCTGTGCGTTGCGAGTCCTCGCTAAAAAAACTATTTTTCTATACCATAAAATGAGCTTCCTTCGGGCGCTATTTTCTGGCAAGAAAAATTAGTTTTTTTAGCTCCGGGCTCTTCTCTTCCATCTGGGCTATTTTAGATTACGATTACAAATTACAAATTACATTAACGAGACTATTTTATAACGAATCCCCTATCAATTGGAAATACTAATAATATTTTTTCTAATTCTACTAAACGGAGTTTTCTCCATGTCTGAAATCGCTTTGATTTCGGCCCGTAAAAACAGGCTTGAAACCGCCGCGAAAAAAGGAAATAAAAGTGCTAAAACAGCACTCGATTTAGCTAATTCCCCAAATAAATTTTTATCGACAGTTCAAATCGGAATTACCTTAATCGGAATTTTGACCGGTATTTATTCTGGAGATAAAATTACTGCCGATGTTGAGGTTTTTGTAGCAGGTTTTGCAGTTTTAAAACCTTATGCACATTCCATTGCAGTTGGAATTGTGGTTGTGGTTTTAACTTTCTTCTCATTGGTTTTAGGAGAATTACTTCCAAAACGAATCGGATTAAATTATCCAGAAGCTATTGCTAAAATGGTTGCAATGCCAATGAAAGTGATTTCGATAATCACTGCGCCGTTTATTTGGCTGTTAACTTCTTCAACAGATTTCTTGTTGAATATTTTACAGATCAAACCAACCGCTGATGGAAAAGTAACCGAAGAAGAAATTAAAGCCATCATTAAAGAAGGAACCGAAGTTGGAGAAGTTCAGGAAATTGAACAAGATATTGTGGAGCGTGTTTTTCATATTGGAGATAGAAAAGTAAGTTCGTTAATGACACACCGTAAATCGGTTGACATGTTGCCTTTAAAAGCTGACAAAGCCAAAATTAAAGAACTGGTAGTTCAGGATTTGCATGCGGTTTATCCCGTTTACAATGATAACTATGATGATATAGTTGGAGTGGCAACTCTAAAAAATATATTTGCGAATATTGAAAACGATAATTTCGATTTTTCATCAATTATAACTGATGCACCTTATTTGATGGAGCAGACTACGGCTTACAAAGCTTTGGAAAACTTCAAAAAAACAGGAATTCATTACGCTTTAGTTTCAGATGAATACGGTGTTTTTCAAGGTATGATTACATTGAATGATATTTTGGAAGCTTTAGTTGGTGATGCATCAGAATTTTATAAGGATGAATTCCAGCTTATAGAAAGAGAAGACGGTTCGTGGCTGGTTGACGGACATTATTCGTTACACGATTTCTTAACTTATTTTGAGTTAGATGAATTAACAAACGATTACGAAGTAAACACCGTAAGCGGAATGATTATGACTGAGCTTTCGCATATTCCAAAAGAAGGAGAAAAATTAGTTTGGCAGAAATTCGTCCTGGAAGTTATTGACATGGATGGCGTTAAGATTGATAAAGTGCTTGTAAGAGCTTTAAAAGAATAGGTAAAATAGTTTTCAGTCTCGGTTTTCAGTCTCAGTTTGGTACTGAAAAATGCGACTGCAACTGAAAAATAAATAAAATAGAATTTAGAAAAAGAGTTTCGAGCAATCTGAAATCTAAAATCTAAAATCTGAAATTCAGAAAAATGACAGAAGGAAATTTTGTAGATTACGTTAAAATATTTGTTTCTTCCGGAAAAGGAGGCAAAGGATCTACGCATTTGCATAGAGAAAAATTTATTCAATATGGTGGCCCTGATGGAGGGGATGGAGGCCGTGGTGGGCATGTGTATTTAGTTGGAAACAAAGGACTCTGGACATTATTTCACTTAAAGTTTGCGCGTCACATTAAAGCGGGTCACGGTGGAGATGGTGGAGGTGATCGTAGTACTGGTGCAGATGGAGAAGATAAATTCATTGAAGTTCCGTTAGGAACCGTCGTAAAAGACAAAGAAACAGGCGAAACACTTTTCGAAATAACAGAAGATGGCGAAAAACAAATTCTGGCAAGAGGAGGAAAAGGAGGTTTAGGAAACTGGCATTTTAGAAGTTCGACCAATCAAACACCTCGTTACGCGCAGCCTGGTTTGGCTGGTGTAGAAATGGATATTATTCTGGAACTTAAAGTTTTGGCCGATGTCGGTTTAGTTGGTTTTCCAAATGCTGGAAAGTCTACATTACTTTCGGTTTTAACTTCAGCAAAACCAAAAATTGCCGATTATCCGTTTACGACTTTAAAACCAAATTTAGGAATTGTAGCTTACAGAGATTTTCAATCTTTTGTAATTGCAGATATTCCTGGAATTATTGAAGGTGCTGCCGAAGGAAAAGGTTTAGGGCATTACTTCTTGCGTCATATTGAACGTAATTCGACTTTGTTGTTCTTAATTCCAGTTGATACTGCAGACATTAAAGCGGAATACGATATTTTGGTTAATGAATTAACAAAATATAATCCTGAAATGCTTGACAAAGAGCGTCTTGTCGTAATTTCTAAATGTGATATGCTGGACGATGAACTGAAAGCTGAGCTAAAAGCAGAATTAGACGTTTCTTTCAAAGATGTTCCATACATGTTTATATCTTCTGTTGCACAACAAGGTTTGACCGATTTGAAAGACAGACTTTGGAAAATGCTTAATGAGTAAAAAAAAAACAATTCATTATATCTAAAAAGTGTTCTGGAAACAGAGCACTTTTTTTGTTTGTGAAATGTTAAATTCGTAATAAAAACCTAAAAACACACCGTCTTATTTAATTTTAGAATTGTTTGAGATGGAATAATTGTCAAAATGGTTTATATTCGCATCACTTAAACAAAATAACATGAAAAAAGTAATTTTATTCTTGACCATGTGCCTTATGGCTTTCCCAATGAGAGCTGATGAAGGGATGTGGTTTTTGATGTTTATCGAGAGATTGAACCATAGAGATATGGAAAAAATGGGCTTGCAATTGACAGCCGAAGAAATTTACAGTATCAACAATCATAGTTTGAAAGATGCGATTGTGCAATTCAATGGAGGATGTACAGCTGAAATCGTTTCAAACAGCGGATTGGTATTGACAAATCACCACTGTGGATACAGTGCGATTGCAGAACTTTCGACTGCAGAGCAAAATCATTTGAAAAATGGTTTTTGGGCAAAAAATCGTTCTGAAGAATTAAAGCCTAAATCTTTGTTTGTTCGTTTCTTCGTTCGTATGGACGACGTTTCAAAAAGAATTTTGTCAAAAGTAAATGATACTATGACAGAAACTGAAAGAAACAAAATTATTCAGCAGGAAATAGCTTTAATCGAAAAAGAAAACAGCGAAAACGGAAAGTATACAGTTTCTGTTCGTCCTTTCTTTCAAGGAAATGAATATTACTATTTTGTTTACCAAGATTACACAGACGTTCGTTTAGTAGGAACTCCTCCTGAAAGTGTTGGTAAATTTGGTGGAGATACAGACAACTGGGAGTGGCCTCGCCAGACTGGAGATTTCTCTATGTTTAGAGTTTACGCAGATAAAGATGGAAATCCTGCAGCATATTCTAAAGACAATGTGCCATTACAGCCAAAACACCATTTGCCAGTAAGTTTAAAAGGAGTAAAAGAAAATGATTTTGCCATGATCTTAGGTTATCCAGGAAGAACAAACCGTTGGATGCCAGCTGGGGGAATTGAGCAAAACATTAAATATGCTTATCCTGCATGGGTTGAAGGTGCAAAAACAGGAATGGATGTAATGAAAAAGTATATGGATAAAGATGCAACTGTTCGTTTACAGTACGCTTCTAAATATGCTTCGACAGCAAACTACTGGAAAAATCGCCAAGGTATGATCGATGCTTTAACAAAAGCTGGAACGGTTGATACTAAAACCGAACAAGAAGATAAGTTCTACGAGTGGGCTACTAAACCTGCAAACAAAGAGAAATACGAAAATGTAATTCCAACTATCAACGATTATTACAGAGAAACAAACTTAAAAGCACGTCATGATAATTATTTGACTCAGCTTTTACGTACTTCTGCTTATGCAACTGGACCTGCTAATTTAGGAAATGCATTAATTGCTTACTACAAAGAAAATGATGCTAAAAAAGCTGAAATGCTTCCTAAAATCAATGCAATGGTAGAAAACATTTATGGAGATTTTTATGCGCCACTAGAAAAAGATATTTTAACAGCTCAATTGAACTTGTACGCTTCTAAAGCAGCAGAGTATGGACTAGCTCCAGAAGTTGCAAAAATGAAAACAGCTAATAATGGAGATTTTACTGCAGATGTAGCAAAAGCAACTGAGATTAGCTATTTTACAAGCAAAGAAAAAGTATTGGCATTTTTAGCAGATCCAAAACCATTAGCGATTGTACACGATCCGTTGTACATCATTTCTAATGATTTATTGACAAAGTATCGTGCTAAAACAGACGACCAAGCAAAAGCGGATGATGGTTTTGCAACGGCTTACCGCAAATTGGTTGAAGGTTTAAGAGAGTCTAAGTTAAATGCAATTAAATATCCAGATGCAAACTCTACTTTGAGATTGACATACGGAAAAGTTCGTGCTTTACCAGCAGATCCTCGTAACGACGCAAAAATCAACAACTATACTACAATGGAAAGTATGGTTAAAAAATACAAAGCAGGAGATCAGGAATTTGATTTGCCAGCTCGTTTGTTAGAATTGAACAAGAAAAAAGATTTCGGACAATATGCTGATAAAGCAGGTTACATGCCAGTAAACTTCTTAACTGACAACGATATTACTGGAGGAAACTCTGGTTCACCAGTTCTTAACGGAAAAGGAGAATTAATCGGAATTGCTTTTGACGGAAACATCGAAGCAATGGCTGGTGACGTTATTTTTGATTCTAATTTACAAAGAACAATCAACGTAGATATTCGTTATGTACTTTGGATTATCGACAAATACGCAGGAGCTAAAAATATTATAGATGAATTGACGATTGCTAAATAATCTCAATTTCTAAAAATTTTTCCGCTACGAATTCACGAATTAACTGAATAAAATTCGTGAATTCGTGGCGGATTTTTTTATTGAACTTTCACTCGAATTCCTTTTGTATGGCTTGCAAATTCTGGTGCATACATACTTTGAATTGTTGTAATTCCATTTGAGAATTCTCCGCTATTATTTACTCGAATATCATATTCTAAAACATAAGTTCCTTTATTGATTTGATCAAAAAAGAAATGTGTTGCTGCGTCTTTTGTACTTATATAATATCCTAAACGGTTTTTATATTTATATTCAGAAAGAACATTTACAGGCTCAAAACATGAGGCACGCATATCTTTTAAATGAATATATTCTGAATCTTCTTTAGCTCTAATAATTAAACGGACTGTAACTAAATCTCCTGTTTTTAGAGAATTTTTATTCGTTATCTTTTGTAATTCGTTACCTTTTAGGGTGTTTTTCTTTAGATATAATTCTTTCGAAACCGATAAAACTGCTCCCGAATTATTTTTGATTTTATCTAAATCTTCAAAATATTGCCAATAGGCACCACCAAAACCAGAAACTTTAGATTTATTTTGAATTTTGATAGAAGCCATTTCTTTTTTCACTTCTTCAGCTTTCCAGTTTAGTTTGATGTAACCTGTTTCGGCTTCTTTTTCATTTTCGGCTAATTTTTTAGTTAAGATTTTTTCATCTCCCAATTTGATGACCGTATTGTCTTTTACCGATAGCCAATCAGTTCCTTGCATCAATAAAGCATAAATGGCTTCGGTTGTTGATTTTGTTGTCGGCCAGTTTTTGGTTTGTTTGTTTTTTAATAGCCAAACTTTCATCGCATCTACCGATTTGGTGTCATTATTTATTTCGGCGAAAGCCTCAATCAATAAAGCCTGTGTTTCTATTGGAGCTTGGTACCAATACCACCCCGCTTTATTAGCAATCCAATACATTCCCCAGTCTTCATTGTTAGATGCCGTTTCTTTCAAATTTTCGATAATTTTCTTCGCACTTTCTTTTTCTCCAAATCGGTTTAAAGTTAATGCCGCCAAACCTTTTTCATAAATAGAATAATTCAGCCAGTCTTTTTTAGCTGATTCTAAATATAGTTTTGAAGCTTTTTTCAAAGTATCAGATAATGGATATTTCTCCAAATAAAAACTTCTGGTATATAAATAATGCAAATCAGAATACGGATTGATCCAGATTAATTTGTCAGTTGCTTTTAAGTTTTTAGTTCTGGTTTGATGGTATTCTAAGAATTTATTGTCTAAGAATGGAATTCCAGTTTTAGCAATTTGATCTATATTCGAAGTATTGTTGATGCTTAATTTTTCTAAATGACCTAGACCCGCTAGAATGTGTCTAGTGATGTATTCGCTTTCATCATTTCCGTCAAACCAGCCAAATCCTCCAGAGGCTTTTTGTTTTTGTTTTAGTTTTTCGTAAGTCGCTTCTTGCGAAGTTTTCATTTTTTCTAAATCAAATAAAAGTGCTATGTTTTTCTTTTTTTCATCTTCACTTTGGGTGTCGTTTAGCCAAGGTGTTTCGGCAAGAATAAGTGATTTTAATTCTTCGTTTTCTTCTAGTTTAGAATTTGGCTTCTCATTTTTTCTCCAAGTTTCGAAAACACTTTCAATATTTGGATTGCTTGAAATGATTTTAGAAGCTAAGGCATTTGCATAATAACGTGCAAAAGTTTGTTCGGCACATTCATGTTCATATTCCATTAAATACGGTAAAGATTGAATGGCAAGCCAAGTTGGGTTTGAAGTATATTCTAATGTAAACTGATGATTTTTTAATGTTTTAGAGTTATTGTTTTTTAAGTTTTCAAATGTGTAATCTTTGGTGGAATTCTCACGAACCCAAATCGGAATACTTTCTGTAACCAGCATATTATTTGTCAAAACTGGAATAATATTTTCTTCTCCATCCGAAAAATTACCTGCTTTTGCCACAATTTTATACTGTATGCCTTGCAAACCTTCAGGAATTGTAATCGTCCAACTTGCAGTTGTATTTCCGTATGGCGAAACTGTAAAGTTTTTGATGTTTTTTGCATTGAGCATTTTGGCATCAATTGGCTGCATGGATACCGCATCAAAAAACTGTAAACTTGCAATTCCGGTTTTCGCTTCGGCGGTAACATTTGAGATTTTACTGCTGATTACAATAGTATCTTTTTCTCTAAAGAATCTAGGGAAATTTGGCAGAACCATTAATTCCTTCTGTGTAATTACACTTTTCTCCAAATAACCCGAAACGGCATCTTTATTATGTGCTAATAAACGAAGTTTCCAAGCGGTCAAAGCTTCTGGAGAAGTAAAGTTGAAACTCACTTTTCCTTTCGAATCGGTTCTTAGATTTGGATAAAAGAAAGCGGTTTCGGAGAGATCTTTTCTGGCTTTTACTTGGGTTAAATCCTGCATTGCACTTTTAGTGACTACAATTATAACTCCATTTTTACCTTTTTCTCCATACGAAGCTTTTACTTTCTCATCTTTGACAACAAAAATCTCAAGAATATCTTCTATTTTCAGCTTTTTAAAATCTTCTTCTGTTGATGATTTTCCATCAATTATAAATAGTGCTGTAGAATTGGTAGATAAGCCATCACTAATAATTTTTGGAGAGACAAATTTTACGCTATCAACTTTAGCATATGCTGCCGATGTGCTATAAACAGCATTGTCTTCCTGAACTATTTCATTTAATGCTCCAGCTCCAATTGGTTCATCAACAGTTAGAACTGCATCTGGGTCTCCTTTTATAGTTTCGCTTGCTACTTTTTTATCTTTTAGTTCCGTAATTGTTATGGCTGCCGTTCCGTATCGACTAGAGTAAAAATTAAAACCAAACCAATTCAATTTAGTTTTTTCATTGCTAAAACTTGAGCGTATAAATCTAGCATTAAGATTCTCGATGGAGGCATAACTGTTATCAAAACCTAATGCGGTTTTAAAGTTTGAGCCATTACCGTGATATTCTTCAAAGTTTAAAGAATCCCAATTTTTTACAGAAAATTGATCTAAAGAGCTATCGTACATAGAAGCCAGAACTTCTGCTTCGTTTTTTGTATTAAAGCCATTTAGTTTAAAAGACCAATTCTCATTTGTTCCAGGCTGTATTTTGTTCCTAAAACTCTCTATAATCCATTCTAATTTTGGTTTTTGAGTTTTAAGGGGAATTAAAATTTGCTCATAATAGGTATCATTATCGAATACACATTGAAAATCTACCATCATTTGTTTTTCAAATTCCTTTTTTAGTGGAATTTTAATGGTTGTTTCATGATTTTGAAGATGCTCGAGATTTTCAAAATAGTTATTATTCTGATAATTGGCATTTGTTAAAACATAGAGTTCAGGGATAATTGATGTAATTTTTATGAGAACAAAACCATCTTTTTTAGGATCACTGTTAAGTTGTTCTGCAGTGAGTAATGTACTCGGATTAAATTTGTCTTTGCTTTGTTTGATTATGAAATTAGATGTTGTTTCAATAGGATTGCCAAAACTATCTTTTGCAGAAAATATAATTTTGTAATTGCCCGATTTATAATTTGAAATAAAATCTAGAATTATCTTTTTATCTTTTTGTGTATCTACATTCCTTGAAAATAGCACCGTTTCTTGAGAATTTTTGCTAGTCAGAATCTCTGAACTTTTTTCGTAGGGAAATAATCTTTCAAAATCCTCTGCCGAAATTGTTTCTATTTCAGGTTTTTCAAATTTTCTCGTTTTAAATTTTTTAGAAAGTGGGCTTAAATAATACATCTTTATTTCGCCTTTGACAGCCAAAAATTCTCCATTTAAATTAGTGCTAGTTAGAGCAATTTCGTTAGTGTTTTTAGTTTCTATCGTAGTTGGAATCTGTGTATTCAATAGCAAATCATGATAGCCAATTTTTACGTTTGTGAGAGCAGAATGTGTTTCGCCATTTATATCGGTAACAGTTGCTGAAATTTCATAATTAAAAATGGGTAAATTTTCTTTTGAATTGTTTTTAGGTGGTGTAGCATTAAAATCGAAAGTAAATCTCCCTAAGTTATCGGTTGTTGTTTCTCCAACTGCTAAAATTTCGTTTTCTTCACGCCCATAATAGTTTCGTAGATAAGTAGTATATCTTGATACCGTATATTTTACTACTGCATCAGATATGCTGCTTCCTGCAAAAGCTTTTGCGTTACCTTTTATTTTAACAGGTTGATTAAGCTGATAGCTTTCTTTTTTAGCATCAAAAGTCACCTCGAATTTTGGACGTTTATACTCTTCAACCTGAAAATACAATGAAGCATTGCTATAGTTTATAGATATCTGATTCCAATAAGCCTGATCAGTTTGAGGCGATTTTTCAGGTTTTTGCGCAATAATAACGTAACTGCCTGTTAATCCGGTCTTAGGTATTGTAAATTCACCAGAAAAAGAACCGTACTCATTGGTTGTTGCTTGAAACTTATTTATCGGCTGATTGTTTTTATCGTTTACAATAATCTGAAATGTTGTATTGGCAGTAACACTTGTCTTATTATTGTTTTTTTGAAAGGCAATTCCTTTATAAAAAACGGTTTGACCTGGTCTATAAATGGCGCGATCCAGATAGAATTCAATTTTTCCTTCTGGTTTTTCATTTTCAGAGAATTTGTAGTCTTGTATATATCGAAGATAATTTTTTTGTACCAAAATGCTATCGTTGTTCTGTATAAGTTTAATGAGTTCCTGTCTATAGTTGTAATCATACTCATTGGTTTCGGTTTTTAATCTTACGATTCCGTTTAAATCTGTTTTTCCATTTTGCTTAGCAAGTTCTACTTTAACATCATTTAATGGTTTTCCAGTTTTTCGATCTAAAGCCTGATAGGTTTCTATTTTATCTTTTCGAGATGCAAGAACTGAAATATTTGAGACTGTGAAAATTTCATAACCGAATGCTTTTCTATCTTGTGAATCTGAATTGCTTTCAAAATAAACCAAATAGTTTCCTATCGGTAATTTTGGCAGTAATACTTCTGTAGAATAATTGAAATAGTTTTGTTTATCGATCAAATTATAGCTTTCAGTTTTTATTGCATTTTGTTTTTGAACAATAGAATTGACTAAAGAATCTCGTTTAATTTCATACATTCTGCTTAACTCATTAACTTTTAAAAGATCAATCTTGTAAAAAGAAATTTTTAATTGATTGACATTCTTATAAGAAACGAAAGCTCTGGTGTTTTCATTTTCATAATTGTTTTTTTGAAATTGCAGCGTTACAATTTTTGATAAAATATCATACCTCTTAGAAGTTGCTATTTTTGCATCGTTTGTGTTTGCATCAATTTTAATAATTTCATTTAGCACCTCTAATGCTTTGATGTTGTTATTTGGATACAACTCTTTTGACGCTTGCTCTAACAGAATTTCTGCTTGCTGTAATTTTATGTCTTGAATAAGGTTTTTATCTTGAGTTTCGCTTTCAATTTTGTTTAGAAAAGCACTGAAATTTTCAGTCGATTTTAGTAAATAATTTTGGCAGAATTTAGCGCGTTCCAATTGGTTTTTTACTGATGGATTAGCTAATTCTAACTTTTGATAAAGTTCCAGAACTTTTTTAATGTTTGGGTTTTGTACAAAATCAAGATTTAATTCTAAAAATGAATTAGAGTTTCCTAAAAGCTGTTCATTATAGATTAAAAAATCACTGATATTAATGTTCCACGATTGTATTTTTTCAGTATAAAATTCGATGTTTTCTTTTAGTAGATAATTCCATAAAGTCTCTTCTTTGAATTTTTGTAAAGATGGAAATTCAAAAATGGCTTCGTATTTACTTAATGGGGTTGCTTTTAAAACAGCTTCGTTTTCTAAAGTTCTGTCAAAGGCTTTTGCAATTTCTTCTTCAGAAATTGGTTCATAAGGAACATAAGTTGAATGAGGAACTTCGACAGAATCGATTGCCATTTCATCATCGGTGACAACAGCAGCGGCTGAATCTATGACTGCTGCAGCTTCATCAACTACTGCAACTGCACTGTCAACTTCTATTGCTCCGTAGTCAAAATTATCAGAATTTTGTAAATGCTTTGCATAAATTAAATTCAAAATCGCTTTAGAAGGTATAGAAACGCGGTTAATGTCTCTTTTGAGATTATCTACTATTTTACTTTTTGAATTTTCATCTAGTACTTGCAAATATTTAGATTGATAAAAAAAACATTTTATCATCTGTTCTTCATCTTTTTTCGAAACTGATTTTTTGTAAATCTTTGCTACAGCTTCATTTGCCGATTTGATTTTGCCCTCGTTTTCAAGTGACATGACTTTAGTCCATTTTTTATCATTTTGCTGTCCAAAAATTGAGGTGGAGATTAATAAGAATACAAAAAGTATATTTTTCATAAGAAGGTTTTAATCTTTAGATGAATTATTTCGTTTATTGGTTGGGAGAGTTAGAAATTATTTTTAAAAATAATTTTCGTACAAATTAATAATTTATTTTCAAAACCAAATAGAGCATTCTATATTTCCTTATTTTTGAAGAATAATTACAGCGTTTTATTAGTTACTTACTATCTCGATTAACCGATGAAACAGTTTAACGATTAAACATTTTAAATGAAGACACATTTCATCGCCATTGGCGGAAGCGCAATGCACAATCTAGCATTAGCATTACATAATAAAGGATATCAAGTTACAGGAAGCGACGATGCTATTTTTGAACCTTCAAAATCAAGATTAGAGAAAAAAGGAATTCTTCCTGCAGAAATGGGTTGGTTTCCAGAAAAGATTACTTCAGATATTGATGCCATTATTTTAGGAATGCACGCAAAAGCAGATAATCCTGAATTATTAAAAGCGCAGGAATTAGGTTTGAAAATCTATTCATACCCTGAGTTTTTATACGAACAATCAAAAAACAAAACACGTGTTGTTATTGGAGGTTCACACGGAAAAACTACAATTACTTCGATGATTCTTCATGTAATGCATTACCACAATATTGCGGTTGATTATATGGTGGGAGCACAGCTGGAAGGATTTGATACAATGGTTCATTTGACTGAGGAAAATGATTTTATGGTTTTGGAAGGAGACGAATATTTATCTTCGCCAATTGATAGACGCCCGAAATTTCATTTATACCAACCGAATATTGCTTTAATTTCAGGAATTGCTTGGGATCATATTAATGTTTTTCCAACGTATGAGAATTACGTAGAGCAATTTGAAATTTTCATTAAAAAGATTACAAATGGCGGAATTTTGGTTTACAATGAAAATGACTCTGAAGTTAAACGTGTTTCTGAAGCAGCAACCAATCCGATTCGAAAAATTGCATATTCAACTCCACAATATTCTGTTAGCGATGGAGTAACTTTATTAAAAACGCCAGAAGGCGATATGCCAATTGAAGTTTTTGGAGCGCACAACTTAAATAATTTAGCTGGAGCAAAATGGATTTGCCAAAATATGGGAGTTGATGAAGCAGATTTCTACGAAGCGATCGCAAGCTTTAAAGGAGCTTCTAAACGTTTAGAAAAAATTGCAGAAGGAAAAGGAAAAGTAGCTTACAAAGATTTTGCTCATTCGCCAAGTAAAGTGGCTGCGACAACTAAAGCTGTAAAAGAACAATACCCAAACAGAACTTTGGTGGCTTGTTTAGAATTGCATACTTACAGCAGTCTAAATGCGGAGTTTTTAAAAGAATATGAAGGCGCTTTAGAATATGCCGATGTTGCTGTTGTTTTCTATTCTCCAGATGCTGTAAAAATTAAGCAATTAGAAGAAGTGACTTACGAACAGATTGCGAATGCTTTCAATAGAAAAGATTTGATTATTTATACTAATCCAGCCGAATTTAAAGAATATTTATTCAATTTGAATTTAGATAATTCAGCACTTTTATTAATGAGTTCAGGAAATTATGGAGGTTTGAATTTTGATGAAGTTAAGAATTTGATTAAATAGAAAATTAGTCAATTAGATAATTTGCCGACTGTATTAACAGTCGGCTTTTTTTGTTTAAAAACAGTATGAATTATTTGAAAGATTTTTCTTCTTTTTTGAATATCTTCGTCTTCTTAAAAATATTATTATGGAAGGGGTACATTTCGCTATAAAAAATTGGTCTGATGATGACAAACCTCGCGAAAAATTGATGCTCAAGGGAAAAGAGGCTTTGAGTGATGCAGAACTATTAGCAATTTTAATTGGTTCAGGAAGTCGTAATGAATCTGCGGTTGCGTTAAGTCAGCGTATTTTAGCGACAACAAAAAATCTAACTACTTTAGGAAAGATGTCTATTTCTCAATTGATGAAATTCAAAGGTATAGGTGAGGCAAAAGCTGTTTCAATTGTTTCGGCTTTAGAAGTGGGTAGGAGGCAAAGAATAGAAGATGTTGAAAAAGTAAAAAAAATAACTTCAAGTAAAGCCGTTTTTGATATTATGCAACCAATTATTGGCGAACTTCCGCATGAAGAATTTTGGGTGCTTTTTCTTAATAATTCAAATAAAGTAATTTCTAAATCTCAATTAAGTAAGGGAGGTATCGCTGGAACAATTGTAGATATACGGTTAGTCTTTAAATTGACATTGGAAAATGGTGCTACAGGCTTGATTTTGTGTCATAATCATCCTTCTGGTAGTTTAGTGCCAAGTAGTGCTGATAAGCAAATTACGAAGAAAATTAAAACTGCTGGAGAAATATTAGATGTTAAAGTTTTAGACCATGTTATTATAACTGAATCAAAATATTATAGTTTTGTAGATGAAGGAATTTTTTAATATATGAATACCAATATTACCGACATCTTTTTTGATTTAGATCATACTCTTTGGGATTTTGACAAAAACTCAGAAATGGCTTTTGATCGTATTTTTAAAAACAAATATCAAGAAATCGTTACTCAAGATTTTATCAAAGAATATATTCCGATCAATCAAGAATGCTGGCGATTGTATCAGAATGATAAAATTACGCATCAGGAATTACGCTATAATCGTTTAAAGTTATCTTTTGATGCTTTAAATTATGTTGTCTCGGAAGAGAATATTTTTGAAATTGCCAATGATTACATCGAGTTTCTTACCGACAATAATTATCTCTTTGATGGAGCAATTGAAGTTTTGGAATATTTAAAACCAAAATATAAACTTCATATCATTACAAACGGATTTGCTAATGTGCAGGAAAAGAAAATTAATAATGCTTCGCTTGGAGGTTATTTCAGTACGATTACAAATTCGGAATTAGCAGGTGTTAAAAAGCCAAATAGTATTATATTTGATTATGCATTAAATTTGGCTAACGCTTCAAAGCAGAACAGCATTATGATCGGAGACGATTTTGAAGCAGATGTAAACGGAGCTTTGAATGCTGGTCTAGATGCTATTTTCTTTAATGAGAAAAAAATGGCGGTTTCTGAAAATTATAAACAAATTAACCATTTATTAGAACTAAAAAAATATTTATAATGATGAGAATTAAATTTTTATTTGCTGCACTTTTATGTTCAGTTGTTGGATTTGCACAGTCTATTAATGATTACAAAGCTGTAATTATTCCTTTGAAATATGAGTTTATGAAGACTGATAATCAATATCGTTTAGCAACTTTAAGTAAGCAAAATTTGACTAAAGCTGGTTTTGAAGCTTTCTATTCAAATGAGCAGCTTCCTGATGGTTATACGGATCGTTGTCAGGTTTTGTATATTGATGTAGTGAAAGATAATGCTTTCTTGGTAACTAAGCTTATAGTGAACTTCAAAGATTGTTTTGGTCAGGTTGTTTATACTTCAGAAGTAGGAAGAAGTAAAGAGAAGGATTATGAGGTAGCTTACAAAGAAGCATTAGATAATGCTTTTAAGTCAGTCTTTGCTTTGCATTATAAATATAGTGGCAATCCGGTCGCAACTTCAAAAACACCTGTTCCTGTAAAAACTGCTGTGGCAGCAACTGCAGTTACTACTGTTGCAGCTACTCAAATAACTACTGCATCTTCGCCAGATTTGAAAGATCCAAATTTATTGTATGCTCAGCCAACAGAATCTGGTTACCAATTGATTGATAAAACACCAAAGGTGGTGATGAAGCTTTTTAAAACTTCTCAGCCAAATGTTTACATCGCAAGCAAAGATAACGTTCAAGGTTCTTTAATTTTAAAAGAAGATGGACAATGGTATTTTGAATCTTATCAGAATGATAAATTAGTTTCAGAAAAAATTGTAGTTAAATTCTAAAATACAAAATACGGTTTAATAACCGTATTTATCTTTCCAACGGTTTTTTAAAAATTCGCGGGTACTGTTCTCTCTAGAATTGTTTCCAGGATTGTAAAGAACCGTTTTTTTTATGGCATCTGGCAAAAACTCTTGTTCAGCAAAATTGTTTGCATAATCATGCGAATACTTATATTCATCTCCATATCCTAGCTCTTTCATTAACTTAGTAGGAGCATTTCGCAAATGAAGCGGAACAGGCAAATCGCCAGTTTGTTTTACCAATTGCTGTGCTGTTCCAATTGCCATATAAGAAGCGTTGCTTTTTGGAGATGTTGCAAGATAAATGGCACATTGACTTAATATGATACGACTTTCTGGATATCCGATAGTGGTAACGGCCTGAAAAGTATTATTAGCCATTATAAGTGCAGTTGGATTGGCATTGCCAATGTCTTCGCTTGCTAGAATCAGCATTCTTCTAGCAATGAATTTTACATCTTCACCGCCTTCAATCATTCTTGCTAACCAATAAACAGCTCCATTGGGATCACTGCCACGAATTGATTTGATAAATGCAGAAACAATATCGTAATGTTGTTCGCCAGTTTTATCATAAAGAACTGTATTTTGCTGTACAAGTTCTAAAACACGGTCATTAGTTATTGTCATTTCGTCATCTGCAGAAGCATTAATAACTAGTTCAAATACATTTAGAAGTTTACGACCGTCACCGCCGGAAATGCGTATTAAAGCTTCGGTTTCTTTTAAATTTATTTTTTTTGCCAACAGATAAGCATCTGTTTTCATTGCGCGCTCTAAAAGAGCTTCTAAATCGGCTTTTGTAAATGCATTTAGTATATAAACCTGGCAGCGTGACAATAATGCAGGAATTACTTCAAAACTGGGGTTTTCGGTTGTGGCACCGACCAAAGTTATCCAACCTTTTTCTACAGCAGCTAGAAGTGAATCTTGCTGTGATTTACTAAATCGATGAATCTCGTCGATAAAAAGAATAGGATTTTTGGCAGTGAAAAGTCCACCGCTTTGTTTTGCTTTGTCGATAACATCGCGAATATCTTTTACACCTGAATTTATGGCACTAAGAATATAAAAAGGTCTTTTTGATTCTTGAGCAATGATTTGTGCTAGGGTTGTTTTTCCAGTCCCTGGAGGCCCCCAAAAAATCAGTGAAGGAATTATTCCTTTTGAAATCTGTTGTGTTAAAGAACCAGTTGGTCCAACCAAATGCTTTTGGCTTATATAATCTTCTAATTTCTGCGGACGAATACGCTCTGCTAAAGGTGCTTCCATATCACAAAATTACTGTTTTAAGATTTAAATTTCATTCATTCAAAAGTTAAAACAATTTATATGAAGTAGGATTGTTCCAATTTGAGACATTTTTTTGTTTCGGTATGACAAAATATCAGTAAAATATTTTTGGATAGTTTTTTGAGTCCCACTAAATGTTATTTTGTAAACATATGAACGATACTAATTTTAAGTTTTCAAATTCGGTTATTGGACTTCCATTGTTTTTTGTCCTTTTTTTGTGGGTTGTATATTGGCTTCAGATCCGTTTTGATTTTGATTTTTATCGTTACGGAATTTATCCAAGAGATTTAATTGGTTTACGAGGTGTTTTGTTTAGCCCATTTATTCATGAAAATTTAGATCATTTATATAATAATAGTATTCCGCTTTTGATACTATTGGCTGCTATGCAGTTCTTTTATCCGAAACAGACTTTAGGTGTTATGGCATACGGAATTTTATTTTCAGGATTAATTACCTGGATTGTCGGACGGGAGAATTTCCATATTGGAGCGAGCGGATTAATTTATGTTTTGGTAAGCTTTATTTTTTTTAAAGGAATCCAAACTAAATACTACAGATTAGTGGCTCTATCCTTAACAGTTATTTTACTGTATGGCGGAATGATATGGTATGTTTTTCCAGATGTTGATCAATCTATTTCTTGGGAAGGACATTTGGCAGGTCTTATTACAGGATTTGTTTTAAGCTTATTTTATAAAGCGCCCGAATATGCAAAACCAATTGTTTACGATTGGCAACGTCCCGATTTTGATCCAGACAGTGATCCTTTCATGAAGCATTTTGATGAAAATGGAAATTTTGTTGTTTTTCCTAATAAAGAGGATGAAGAAGATTGGGGATATTTTTTGTCTAGTCATCCAGTAAATTACATTGTGACCAAAAAAGAAGCTCCTGAAGAAGATGTCAATCAATAATTTTCTTTAAGATAAAAAGATTAAATTTGTTAGGTAACATTTTAATTTTTGGGCATTATGAGGAAAATCAGTTTTTTAGTTTTGTTCTTGTGTTTTGTATTTAATGCAAAAGGTATTGCTCAATGTGAAATAAAAAATAGGGTTCAAGCAGATGGCAGTATGATATATTATTTTGAACCTGCTGTATTTTATACTACAAAATCAAAATCATTAAAAATTAATATTGTTACTGATAAAGAGCATTATTTTGTTGCGTTACTACCAACACCTTTTCCTGAAAAGAAAGTTGGAAAAAAAATCAAAGACGATTTAATAATGCACCTTGCAGATAACAAAACGTATAAATTAGCACATTACGATACACAATACAGACGTAACGATTCTATAATGCAGGTTCTCTATTTGATTGATGATAAAGATCTCGATGCATTTTCTAATTACGAAGCTATTAGTGCAGAAATAAACATGCAGGGCACTGAATTTGTTAGAAGCTATAGCTTTAAGCTTCATAAAAATGCAATCGTTGAACAGCTTAAATGCTTTTTAAAGAAAGAGGAAAACTAAATTACTCTTCGTCTTTTACTTCGGAATGTTTTTTTGCTTCAATTTTCTTTTTAAGGTTTCGAAAAAGATTGTTGAAACTAATGGTAAGCGAGGCGGCGTTTGTTGTTTGGTTTCCATCATTTCTAGGAAGATATTCGCTACAATATGTTAATTCTACTTGAAAGTCATCTGAAAACAAATAGCCGGCTCCAATATTTAAACGATTCCGGTCAAAGAAACTTCCACCAGTAACATTTGCTCCAGATTTAAAATAAACCTCGTCTGATGCGATTGCATATACGACTCCGCTTCTTAAAAATTTACTGTTAATTGGTTGTATGTATTTAATCTGCTGTCGGTATCTAAAAACATTTTCATAATCATCATCTTTATTTTTCATATGACGGAATTCAGTACGCATTCTTGTACTTAAAGTATACCCTGTTTTATGAAAGTAATAAATGCTTTGAAGTGCAAAACGCCATTCGGGAGATTCGAACTGACCAATTTCGGGAACATCTCTATTATTGAAATAGGCTACAAAAGCAGAGAATTTCCATCTTGGAGAAAAGTAATAATGTCCCCAGCCTCTTATAGATCTCTGAATAGTATTTTCGAATAAGTTTGGTGATGATTCGATACTGCTGTAAGCTGCCGCAAAATCTATTTCAGTAGCCCACTTTTTGCTTAAAGTTTGGTTAAACTGAATTTCGTTCCAGAACTGATTGTACGTAGTATTTTGTCCGTAGCTGTTTGTGATTAATAAAACTACAAACAGACAACGGAATATTATGATTTTGAATTTTGAATTAGATTTTGAAAGCATTAATTAAAGGTGTTTAATTATTTCATTCGCATCTTAATCTCTCAATGTTTTTTTTAGGTTCTTTGTCGAACAGCTTCATATAAGAAAGCACCGCAAGCTACAGACACGTTTAAAGATCCAATTGATCCAAACATTGGCAATTTTGCTTTTTCATCTACTATTTTTAAAACAGAAGGGTTTATTCCACGATCTTCAGATCCCATAATAATTGCTACAGGTTCTTCCAGAGATATATCGTATATATTTTGGTCTGTTTTTTCAGTTGCGGCAACAGTTTTTATTCCAGATCCTTGTAGGTAAAAGATAGCATCTTTTATATGTTCAACTTTACAAATAGGTACATTAAATACAGCTCCTGCAGAAGTTTTAACAGTATCTCCATTTACTGGAGCAGAACCTGCTTTTTGTATAATGATTCCGTTTACGCCAGTACATTCTGCTGTTCTAATAATAGCACCGAAATTTCTAGCATCTGATATCTGGTCAAGTATAAGAAAAAGAGGCTTTTTGCCTGAGTCTATTGTAGATTCAATTAAATGTTCTAAATCAATAAAGCCAATAGGAGAGATAGTAGCTACTGCGCCTTGGTGGTTGTTTGGAGTAAGCCTATTTAGTTTTTCTACAGGTACGTAAGAGAAGTTAATGTTTGCACGTTTCATTACCTTCATTAGATCTTTCATAAGCTCACCAGAAATATCTTTCTGTATGAAAACTTTATCCACTTCTTTTCCTGCCTGAATTGCTTCTATTATGGCTCTAATGCCAAATATTTGATGTTCTTTTTCCATGTGACAAATATAGGTAATATGTTTATATAAAAAAACCACCCCAAATTAATGGGGTGGTTTAGTATTTAGACTACTTGAATAAAAATTCTAGTATTCGTCTTCGTAGAAACCAGTTCTTTTATGACCTTCATAAAGAATATCATAACCAGCAGGATCATAATCAAAATGAGCTCTGAATGAGATTTTGTCTACTTTATGTCCGCCTTTTGATGTTGCAGCTCCCTTTTCAATTTTTCCATTTGTAATAGTAACTTTAGATCCATCTAATAGGTTGTCTGCAGAAGTAGCTGTGAAAGTACCTGCCTTAACATCAACAGTTACTTTACATTTAATCCAATATCCGTGTTTTACATCATCAATCCACATTGTATTGTCGTTAGCTGCAGTATTATAAGTCTCGTGTAATGCGTTAGCTACGACCACTTTTCCATCACTATCTGTAAGTGTTATGAACCAGTCACCTGCCATAGATTCTACTGATGTTCCTCCTGGATCTGTATCTCCAACTTCATCACAAGCTACAAATGACGTAAGTACAAGCATTGCTACAAGTACACGTGTTATATTTAGTTTTAATTTTTTCATTGTAATGTGTTTTTATTATCGTTTAAATATTCTGTCTGCTGTTCCAAATACCGCTGAAGCATAGATAACCCATTTCCAGTTGTTTTTGTCAGTGATAGTTCCTATGTTGCTTTCTGCAGATATTCCTGATTCAGAAGCACTTGGATTGTAAGGAGCATAAACCTGTTTGTCATCTATGTTATAGAATTCCATTTTCAACAAATCAGCTGGTACGTTATAACCAGTTGCGTTGTCACAGCTATATTTTCTGTCTCCAAGTTTAGTTACAACATTCGGATTACCATTTCTAAAGAAAGTACCAGTCAAATCAATTGTACTTGGTTTGTTGCTCAAAACTACTATTGTACGAGTTAAGTAAGCAGGGAAACCATCACTATTTGTAGCAGAGTATTTAATTTTATAAACAGTTGGTTTGCTAGTATCTACTGAACCATCGATTTTCACTGGAAGAGCTTTTCCGTTAGCTTCAGCTTCTACTCCAGCTTCCGTGTATGTATCTCCTTGAGTAAGAACAACAAGAGCATCTCCATGCATAGTCATGTTCGCATAAGCTGTTACTTTTGAAACATTGTCAGTATCTGCTTCACATGAAGTAAACAATAGTCCTGAGACTATCATTAGGGATATAAATATTTTTTTCATTGTTTATTTTTTTTAGTTAACATCCCACCAAACTGGAGCAGTTATTTTTGCTAAAGCCGGAGCATTTGGATTACGTGTTTTTACAGTATTTGGTAAAACAAGTCTTCTAGGGAAAACATCACTTGTAACATTCTCAACAGATATTGCAAATTGTCCTGGGATATAATCTTCATCTGTTTGAGGAACAGCTGATTCTTTTGGGAAACCAGTTCTGTTTTGTTCGAAGAAAGATTCGTAACCGTTTCCAGGGAAACTAGCAATCCATTTTTGAGTGATAATTGCTTCAATTTGAGCAGTAGTTCCTGTTGCTGGGAATTCATATTTTCCTCCTGCAGCTAATAAAGCAGCAGGGCTTCCAACTGGACCAGTAATTGGAGCAACAGAAGTAGTATTGTCGTATTTCTTAAAGTTTGCAGCAACCCCTAAATCGTATTTTTCTTTAGCTCCTGCACCTCCATAATATCTAACAAGAGCTTCTGCTTGCAAGAAGTAACTTTCTTCTGCACTCATGAAATATAATGGAGTTTTTGCATATAACGTTACTAATGAAAGTCCAGTAGCTCCATTTTCGAAATCACCTTGATTATTAGGTACTCCTGCTCCGTAATACTTATTCAAACGAGGGTCGCCACTTGTTTGTAAATAAAGATATAAAGTTTTACTAGCTCTAAGGTTTAATGTTGTATTTAACTGTCTTCTGTCGGTTTCATACAATGGATTACTTCTGTCGGCAGCATCTTCAAATTGAGTCATTGCAGCATCAACATCTAAGAATTGTGCACCAGAATCAATTAAGCTTTTAATGCCTGATTGGGCCAATGTAGGATCTACTTGTGTTAATCTAAGATGTAATTTTAACAGTAAAGAGTTACCAAATTTTGTCCAGTTAGACATTGTACCGTTAAAGATAAAATCATCTTTTCCTGGCGCAGCTCCAACAGAAGAACTTAGATTTTTTGATAAAGCTGATTTTAAATCAGCAATCATTAAAGCGTAAGTTTCTTTACCAGTGTTGAATTTAGGTTGCAAGAAATTTGGATTATTTGCTTCAGTATATGGAATTGCATCATACCAGTCAGTTAAAATTTGCGAAGCTTCGACTTCAAGAACAGTAGCAATTAAGTAATAGTTCCAGTTTCCTTCAGCTTCAGCTTGTTTTTTTACAACTCGAATGTCGTTCAAAGCATCATACATTGCAGTCCACGCCGTTTGGAAATCATTTGTTCCAAGGCTGTACTGGTCGATATTTTTATATTGATTTGACGTAGTGTTTTGTGTCCAGAATTGAGACCAAAACCCTCCAATTAGAGCATAGTATGATCCCTGTGCACCAGCAAGACCGGCAATACCTGCAGGCAAAATAGTGCTATTAGCTTGTCCAGGAGGCAAAGCATCCGGGTCTCTATTAATGTCAAATGTTTCATCACATGACACTAATAAGAAAAGTGCTGTTATTATTGTTGCTATTTTTTTCATTTTCTATGAATTATATTTTTAGAATGATAATTTTAAAACTCCACCTACTGATCTTTGTGATGGGTTAGCTCCAAATTCTCCAAACTCAGAGAGTACTCCAGTTCCGTAAGTTCCTATTTCAGGGTCAACATATGGATTTTCTCCAGGAGTCCACATGAAAAGGTTTCTTCCGTAAATACCAACTGTGATTTTGTTTAATCCCATGTTTTTAGTAAGTGTAGAAGGGAAGTCATAATTAAAAGCAATTTCTCTTAATCTTACAAAAGTTTTGTCAATTACGTGTGTTTTTTCAATACCAGGGTTATTACCTGTATTATAGAAGTTTGTATAAGTGCTATATGTAAGAGGTGTTGTGTTCTCTGTATATGTAACAGCTCCAGTTGTTGCATCTACGTGCTCATTAACTGAATTAGGAACAATAAATGCATTTCTATCATTATATGTAGTTTCAATACCATTACCTACGAAATGAGAAAGTCTCTTAGTGTAAGAGTAGAAATCTCCTCCTTGTTTCCAGTCTAATGAGAATGATAAATTAAAGTTTTTGTATTTGAAAGAGTTTTGTAATCCCATAACAAAATCACGTTGTGCGTTTCCAACTTTTTGGATATCATCACTTACTTCATACATTCCAGTAGATGCATTTACAATATATTGACCTTCAGCATTTGTTTTAGGAACTTGTGAATAGAAACTACCAATTGGATCACCTTTAGTTGCTCTCATAGTTACACCATAAGCAGGAATTAAATCAATATAATTACCACCTGTGTTTAATGATGTTACTTCGTTTAAGTTTTTAGTAAATGTGTAAGTTACGTTCCATGTAAAGTCCTGATTTTTAATTGGACTACCTGAAAGAGAAAGCTCAATACCTTTGTTCACAACGTCTCCAGCGTTGATAGCTTTGATAGTATAACCTGTTGATGGATCTAAAGGTAAGTCTACAATAAGGTCAGAAGTCGTTTTGTGATACAATGCGATATCATAGCTAATTCTGTTTTTGAAGAAAGATCCTTCAGCTCCAATTTCATATTCTACTGTACTTTCAGGTTTTAGCTCTGGATTACCAAGTCTTCCTGATGCTTCGAAGAAACTTACTCCTCCAATTGGAGATGCAATTATACCAAAGTTCGCGTTTGCAGAACCAGAGATATATGAGTCTTCTGTTGTGTATACCCTTGTGTCATTTGCAATTTTTGAAGCAGCTGCTCTTAATTTAAGGAAAGTATTTCCGTTATCAATTGCAATAGCGCCTAATGATAAAGATGGGTAGAAATATGAGTTATTTCCTATTGGTAATGTTGATGTAATATCTTGTCTAGCTGTAGCCGTTGCAAAATATCTGTTTTTAAATGCAAACTCAGCAGATGCGTAAATAGCTCCTGTTTTTCTAAGGCTGTTTGATTGCTCAATTACTGGTCTTAAAGCTGAGTTTGAAAGCTCATAAAATCCTGGAAGACCTAAATTCGTTACAGAGTTTTTCAATATATCAGACTCTCTTTTGTTGTAGTTAAAACCTCCTAAAAGATTTAATGTCCAATCTTCACCTAAGTTTGTGTTATAATTAAGGTTGAAAAAAGTATCAAACTCACTGAATTCTGATCTTGATTCTGTTACACCTCCTACTACTGGATTAGCACCAGCAATTGCCTGAGGAGTTCCTGGAGCATAATTTACAATTGCACCGTAGCTTTTAAGTCTTTCTGTTCTAACGTTACCACCAATTTGCCATGAAGCTGTAATCTTATCAGTTATTTTGTAGCTTAAATTAATGTTTCCGAAAAGGTTGTGTCCGTATACTTTTGTACTGTTCTCGTTAACTGAAAAATATGGATTTGCAGCATATGGAGTAAAATAGTAATCTGGAGTATTGAAGATGTTGTTTTTGTAATCTCTTGAATCTACAATACTAATGTCTCTAGGAATTTGTAATAAATCCTGTTGCAAAGTTGAACCTTGTCCTGCATCATCACCCTGACCTGTATTAATAATACCTTGGTCTTTGTAAACATAGTTAAGAGAAGTTCTTAATGTGAATTTTTTACCTTTTAATCCACCATTAAATCCTAATGATTGTTTTTTGTATAAATCTGCATCAGTTGGTACAACACCATCACTGTTTACATTTGAAAAAACTAAAGAGAAATCAGAATTGTCTCCACCGCCACTTAGGGTTGCAGATTGTGTAGCTAGTGTACCTGTGTTGTAAAAATCTCTTACGTTATTTTTTAAACCAACATAAGGTTTGATTTGTTGAGTATTGTTGTAAACTGTTCCCCATGGTCTAACCTCTCCATTGAAAGCAGGTCCCCATGAACCATTTTCGTTACTGTAAGAATTAGATCCTGAGAATCCTAGTCCATTCCAACCTTGACCAAATTGATTTTGTAAATGCGGAACTCTTGCTACTTCGCTGAATTCTGTTGAAGCTAATAAATCAACTTTAATTCCAGAGTTAGCTTTACCTTTTTTAGTAGTAATGATGATAACACCACCACCAGCTCTTGAACCATATAATGCTGATGCAGCCGCTCCTTTAAGAACAGTCATACTCTCGATGTTATTTGGGTCAATGTCACTGATTCCGTTACCAGTATCATACGATCTTGTTGATGTAGCAACTCCGTTATTTCCAGTACCAGTTGCGGTATTGTTAATCGGTGTTCCATCAACAACATAAAGTGGACCATTACTGTTTGTGATACTGTTTAAACCACGGATAACTACTTTAGTTGCAGCCCCTGGTTGAGAAGGTGCAGTAATGTCAACCCCTGCGATTTTACCAGAAAGAGTTTCAAATGGGTTAGTGTTAACTACTTGTGTAAGTGCGTCCGATTTTAAAGTTGTTGTTGCGTAACCAAGAGATTTTTTCTCTCTTTTAATACCAAAGGCAGTTACAACAACACCTTCTAGTTCTTGCGCACCAGCGTCTGCTAGTTTTACGTTAACAGTTGCAGATGTAGCAGCTACTTCTTGGGTTTTCATCCCGATGTAGCTAAATACCAAAACTTGGCTTGAAGAAGCTTTGATCGAAAATTTACCATCAAAGTCTGTTTGTGTTCCCGTTTTAGTTCCTTTAACTAATACACTAACACCTGGTAAAGGTATTCCTGCATTGTCAGAAACTGTTCCCGAAACAGCTCTTTCTTGCGCAAAAGAAAGTTGCGCAACTAGTACTAATAAAAGCACTAAGAATCCATTGAACTTTAGTTTCATTTTTAAATATTTTGAATTAGTCCGACAAAAATCTTAATAATTTGTTAATCTACCTAATTTAAAAAGCTTTTTTTTTAGTTAAATAATAAATTTAGGGTGTGATTTTATCTTTTTATAGATTAAAACCTTCTTAAAATTATAAATCCGCAATTTTTAGTGTTAAATTTGATAATAATTGAAAATTTTGTCAAACGCTCAAATGTTAAATTTATAGATGAAGGGTGTTTAAATGTTTTTTTTGTAACTTTTATCCCTAAAAAAACAATCAGGTTTGGTTCTAAATTTTGTTAAAATGATCAGGAATCTTTAATAATCAGTGTTAAAGAATGTGTATTGTATTTTTATATTATAAAATTGTTTTGAAAAATTAACCATTTTTTTGCTATCGGTAAGAATGGAAATGTGTTTTTCAATTTGTAATTTTAATAGCTTTTCTTTTTTACGGGTGTAATTAAAATAAGGTAAATGTAAAATTTAAGTTATTTTTTTATAAAAAAAAGCGGTCGCATTAATATTATGCAACCGCTTTTGTCTATTTTATAATATAGTTTATAATATAGTTTAGAATATAATTTAGAATATAATTTAGAATATATCCCAAAACAGTTTAGTTTCTACAGCGTCGCCACCAATTGCGGCACTTGCTTCTGTGTAGCTGGCTTTATTTAATGACTGTTCGATTATTGGATAGGTGTAGCGCATTGGGAAACCTGATACTGCATCAGGAGGTGCAACTAAGACAGGAAAGTCTAATCTTCTGTAGAACGACCATCCTTCAAATGAGTTGTTATAAAAAGCTATCCAGCTTTGAGTGCCTATTTTTTGTTTCCAAGTTCCTGCAGCAGTTGTGTACGCAACATCAGGATTCGCTAAGTAAGTTGTAGCGTCAGCTTCTGTTCCTCCCCAATCCAAAATAGAAGCGGTTATTGCTGCATTATAGTGCGCTTCTGCATTTGCAGGAGTTTGGTATAAAGATCTTTCGGCAGCTTCTGCTAATAGAAATTCAGCTTCAGCGTAGTCTAAAATTGTTCCGGGAAAGTCTGGAGCCTGAATTGTTGGTGTAATATGTGTTTTTTGTGAAAATGAATTTGCAGATCCATTCTCACCACCTATATATTCTATTTCTGGAGTAGATGGGTCATCCATATTGTCGTCAAAGTATTTTGCACGTCTTGGGTCATTCACATTATTCATCATATCTATTATAGTGCTCGTTGGAACAAAATCGTCACGACCACTTGCAACAAGATCTACATATAATGGATTGGTGTTTGGTGTAGCTGTAAGGTATTTTAGGTCTGCATTGTCAAGATTTGACGTGAATACATGCGGAGCGGCACTTGATACAGTAGCTTGAGCCAATGCACTTTCAGAAGGAATGTCGGAAATCGTTATACCCATTCTTAATTTTAGGGTGTTTGCAAACTTGATCCATTTTACTACATCACCTCCGTATATCCTGTCATTGTCCCCGAAACTTTTGCCACCAGTGTTTAGTTTGGTAATTGCAGTGTTTAGTCTGCTGATTAAATCTTTGTAAATTGTCAGGCCATCATCGTACTTTGGCGTTTTGTAGTTTAGATTTATAGCTTGAGAATATGGAATATTGCCGAATGTTTCAACTAAAACCGCGTAAGTGTAAACGTTTAAAACTTCTATAATTGCAAGTTTGTTTTGTTTGTCTAAAGGGTTTTCTGTTAAGCCAAGTGGAGTATTGGTAATATTGATAGCACTTTGATCTAAATCTTTTAGTACATCTTTGTATAAGAACTGCCAGTGTTGTTCTGGGATTGTTCTTGTAACTAAGTCGTAATTGCTTTCGTCTGTGTAAACTGTCTCTGTGAAATATTGATTAATTAGTCTGAATATATTATTGTTGACATTTGTGTTGGTCATTTGGTCTACCAAGCTTTTTTGCGCACTTGTAAATAAAGCTTCTCCTGGTACGTTTGACGGATCTTTTACGTTCACGTTTAATTTTTCTATATCATCAGAGCAGGACGAGAATGTTACCGCGGTTAGTAAGATTATGAATATCTTTTTCATGATTTCTAGGTTTAAAATTGAATTTTAATGTTGAAGCTGATGTCTCTTGTAGATGGCAAAGATCCTGTTGAGTAGCCTTGCAAGTTACCTGCTCCTAATCCTGATTCTGGATCTGCATCTGGTAAGTTTTTGTGTATAATCCAAAGGTTTGTTCCAACAACGCTAAAAGTCATTCCGTTTATGAATGTATTTTTTAATACTTTTTCTGATAAAGAATATGAGATTGCTGTTTGTCTTAGTTTGATATAGCTTGCGTCATATACAAATGCTTCGTCTGGTAGGCCTCTTCTGTAGCCTTGAGCGCCAAATCGGCTTGCCTCAATTCTGGTAGTGTTTACTGTGCCATCTGGATTTACTCCTGGATTTATAAATCCTCCGCTATCAGATCCAGAAGTCAATGGGTTTCTGATAGGGTTTCCAAGTTCATTTAAATATGCAGTGTCGTCTGGCAGACCTGTTGCTAAACCATAATAACGGTCTAATGAGAATATCTGTCCTCCTTTTTGCATGTCGATTAAGAATTCAACTGAAAAGTTTTTGTAAGTGAATTTGTTATTTAAACCTCCTGTATAATCTGGATTTGCATTTCCAATCGCATTATCAGATGTTGAAGTTTTTATATATTGACCATTGCTTGGGTCAACAACTCGCTGTCCGTTTAAGTAAGTATATTTTGTGCCGTATATTACACCGTATGGTTGCCCAATAGCGGCATTTATTGTTACACCTCCTTGAAAAGAACCTAGTTGTAGATTGTCAATTCCGTCTAACAGGTCTAATACTTTGTTTCTATTTCTGGCAAAGTTTAAGTTTATATCCCATGTAAAAGTGTCCGTTTTTATCGGAGTACCATTTAAGCTTATTTCGATTCCTTTGTTTTCAATTTCCCCAGCATTAATTAATTCATATAAATACCCTGTAGAGGAGGTAAGTCTCAATGGAATTATCTGATCAATTGAATTGGATTTGTAATAAGAGAAATCAAAACCTAATCTCTTTTTAAAGAAAGAAAGTTCTAAACCTGCTTCGTAGCTTTTTGTACGTTCAGGTTTTAGGTTAGGATTGTTTTTGGTGTCTTTTACTGATGCTGATGCCGCTCCAAATGCTGTGTTAACTGCATAGGTGTCTAGGACTCTATCAAAGCCAGGGCTATTTCCTACTTCAGCATAATTAAGTCGTACTTTTCCAAAAGACAGCCAATCTGCCTCTATGAATTTAGAGAATACAAAACTGGAAGAAACAGAAGGGTAGTAATAGCTGCTATTGGCTTCCGGAAGAGTTGAAGAGTGGTCTCTTCTAATTGTTCCCTCTAAGAATAAGTAATCTTCATATCCAAAAGATGCGCTTCCGTAAATACCATCCACACCTATAGATTCATCTCTTTCGATTGGTGCCAATAGTGGACTTTTAGTGTTTTGAAGGGAGTATAATTTTGGTATGGCAAGTCCACCGTTTGTTGCTGCAAATATCGAATTGTAATAACTTCTTCTAATATTTACTCCGACAACACCTTTTAGATTTAATTTTTCTGTAATGTCTGTGTTGTAATTTAGCATGAAGTCATAGTTGTATTCACTGAATCCAATGTTTTTGCGTGAGTAACCTGATGATGCTGGATTTCTATTAAGGGAGCCGTCGCCACCTCCAGTTCCAATACCAAAATCAACAGGTACACTTCCAATAGCTCTTCTTTCTTCCTGTAGTTCATCATACGTATCAACAGACATTCTTCCGAAAGCATCTAACCAGTTTGCAATTTTGTAGTTTAAAGAGATGTTGCCAATAAATCTGCTTCTACTGTCTGATTCGTAATTTTCATAACGTTGAAAGTATGGGTTGTCCCAAAATGCTGGAGTAGGCTCTTGATAAGATTTTGGGTTCCATGTTACATTGCGTCCTGTAAGATCATAAGCTTGTTTCAGGCCTTTTATGTCAACGTTAGTTTGCCACCATTGTCTAAAATTACCAGCAATATTGTCATTGTATCCTGTGCTGTTTCTACCAATTGTACTTGTTTTTGTAAAGTTTCCATATCCAGCAATAGTTAATCTGTCGTTGATAAGAGTAGAAGCGTTCAAGGTAAAAGTATTTCTCTTCAAGCTACTGTTTGGGAGTAAACCAGTTTGATCAAGATTGTTTGCTCCTAATCTTAAATAGCCATTTTCTAGACCTTTATCGATTGAAATAGAATTGGTAAGAGCTACTGGTTTTTGAAAGAAAGTAATTGGACCATTTTTTGCGGCTACCCAAGGTGTAGCTTTCATGTAATTTGGAGACTCAGGGTAAAATGCGTCCCATTGGTAAACCATTAAATTTGGATTAAAAGCTTGTCCATAAGAAGCATCTTCTGTTAATGGGGTTACATTGTCTAATACCCCGTCTCCATTTATATCGATACGGTCTAAATACGAATCTTCGTCAGGGCCATAATAAGGACCATATCCAGCGCCATATTGGTTTTGATATTTTATGAAAGTGCTTTTGTCGACAGAGCCTATTGTTACACCTGAATTAACAGTAATAGAGTAGCCTTTTGCTTTTTTGTTTCCTTTTTTTGTTGTTATAACGACAACACCATTAGCGGCTCTCGATCCATAAAGAGCACTTGCGGCAGAGCCTTTAAGAACGTTGATGGATTCGATGTCTTCTGGATTAATGTCTGATGCAGCGCTTCCGTAGTCATAACCTGCTCCAGATTGTTCCTGATCTCTTGTGTTTGAATTGTTATTGCTTACCGGAACCCCATCAATAACAAATAAAGCTTGGTTGTTTCCTGTTAGAGAAGAATTTCCTCTAATTACAATATTAGTGGAACCGCCAAAGTTCGTTGTTCTTTTTACTTGTACACCAGAAACTTTTCCTGAAATGGCATTTACGAAGTTGTCGCTTTTAACTGCGGCTAAATTTTCTCCTTTGACTTCTTGGGTTGCGTAACCAAGAGATTTTTTCTCTCTTGATAATCCTAAAGCTGTAACGACTACTCCTTCAAGTTGTTGTGCGTCGCTGGATAATTTAGCATTGACTTTTGTTGAGCTAGCTGGAAATTCTTGAGATTTCATTCCAATGTAGCTAAAAACTAAAATTTGACTTGATGTCGCTTTAATAGAATACTTTCCGTCAAAATCGGTTTGCGTTCCAGTTTTTGTTCCTTTTACTAATACACTTACACCTGGCAAAGGCATGCCTGCATCGTCGGTAACAATACCTGAAACAGTTCTTTCTTGCGCAAAGGTTAGCTGCGCGATTAGTGCTAATAAAAGCACTAAGAATCTGTTTGGTTTTGATTTCATATTAACAAATATTTTGGATTAGTTGTGTAATATTCGTAATAAATTACCTAATTTCCTAATATTTTGTTAATGTATTTTTGTAATAGACTAAAATTTAACATTATAACAGATTGTTAGTATACTGTTATAAAATTTTATTTCGGCTTCATTTGTGCTTCCATTGGCGATTATTACCTTTAATAAACCGCTCTTTGTTAGTAGTCCTAAACCTACACCGGCACTGATTAAATTATTAAATTTTTTATTGTTTCTTACTGAAGTTTGGTCTTGGTAAATTCCGTAATCAAGAATTGTGTGTATGTATAAATTTGGGCTAAGTAAATATCTATATTCGGTGATGAGTAAATTTGCAATATTTCCTTGTAGACTATTTTCTGAAAAACCTCGAATTGAGTTTAATCCTCCAAATCTAAAAAGTTCATTGATTATGTAATTATCACTTTTTAGATATAGGATTTGAGGGTTGATATAGATAAAGTTTTTTTTGTTTAATTCGAAATTATAAGATAGATTTAAGTTCGTGTAAAACTGATTGGTTCTTTCTGTAGTTTCAGAAGAGTTGTTTGTGCTTCTTTTTCCGTAGCCAAATAATAGATTGGCATGTGATTTTCTTGGAAACAAATCGTTGGAGTAATTGTTTTTTTTGTATTCTATTGAGGAAGTAATATATGAGTTTTTAAAATCGCTTAACGTTGTGCTGTTGGTGTTTTGAATGTCGCTTGATTCTGTTGATTGGTATCCAATGTATATTTTAGAATTGTAATTTAAATAATAACCAAGGTCGATCGCAGTTTTTGTATTTTGAAATGTGCTGTCCTGTTTAAAAATATTAAGTTGAGCTTTTATCCCTAGTGCGGTTTGGAAAATATATGGAATTTCAAGTCTTGTATTAAAGGTTGTTTGTTTGTTGCCATCACTTTTCCAGTATAGAGAAAACTGTTCGCCCGAATGGAGTATGTTTATTAATGAAATGTCTAAATATCCATTAAGGCGTATTTTTTTACTATCGTCGTTTGAAAAACCTATGTAGCCATCAAATGTATTAGCTTTTCTTCTTTCTATATAAGTATAGATTTTAGTCGAGTCATTTGTGAATAAAATTTCAGGGTATTTTACCTGATTGACAAATTCATAGTTGTTGATGTCTTGATAAAGTTCTTTTGTGATTTCCTGATTAAAAGTTTTGTTTAAATATTTTTTACGAAGCTGCTTTAGATGACTATCCGGGAAAAAGTTTCTCTCATTTTGATTTGCGTAGTTTAGAATAATTGAATTTATGTTACGCTGTTTTTCAGTTTTAAAGCTTAAATCAGCATAAAGTACTGTGTCTTTTTTTTGAATGTTTTCTAGTTTAATTTTGCTCAGCGCAAAACCTAACCTTTCGGCTTCTAATATTTTTTGATTTAGGTAATTTTCTAATTCGCGATAAGGAATAATTAGACTGTTATTTTTAATTTTTTCAGTTTTAAAAAGAGGGTTGTTTGTTCCTATATATATATGTATGTATTTTATCTTTTTGTTTAATGATATAAGGGTAGTGTATGTGCTGTCGTTTATTTTGTTGGTTTTTAGTGTTTTGCAGTTGAGATATCCAATCTTAGAAAGCTTTTCGGTTGTATTTCTCGTTTCGTTTAATAGTGATTTTAGATTTGGATGTAGGTGATTGTAGTTTAATGAATCAATAATTTTGTTTTCGATATTGTTGGTTCCGTTTATTTTTAAGTAAAAGTTTTGTGCATTACCAGAAATGCTTAAAGATAAAAAAAGAAATATTTGTATTAAGTGTTTCAAAGGCAACTGTTTCATTTATTAAAAGTATTGCAAATATCTATTGTTTGTTTGTAAAATCATAAGCCTAAATAATCTTATTGAAAATTAATGGTTTAACGTTTGTATAGTGAAAAATATTTTATACATTTGCAACCCCGTAAAAAGCGGGAATTTAATAAACATAATAATTTTTAGTATTAATTATGCCAACAATTCAACAATTAGTAAGAACAGGAAGAACTCAGATCACTAAGAAGAGTAAATCGGTTGCTTTAGATTCTTGTCCTCAAAGAAGAGGGGTTTGTACGCGTGTTTACACTACTACACCAAAAAAACCAAACTCTGCAATGCGTAAAGTTGCGCGTGTACGTTTGACAAATGGTAATGAGGTGAATGCTTACATCCCAGGAGAAGGACATAATCTACAAGAGCACTCGATAGTATTAGTGCGAGGTGGAAGGGTAAAAGATTTACCAGGTGTTAGATATCATATCGTTCGTGGAGCTCTTGATACGTCAGGTGTTGCAGGAAGAACGCAAAGAAGATCTAAGTACGGTGCTAAACGCCCAAAAGAAGCAAAAAAGTAATTTAAAAACTTTTAAGAAAAAGACATGAGAAAAAGAGCGGCAAAGAAAAGACCACTTTTACCGGATCCAAGGTTTAATGACCAATTAGTTACACGTTTTGTGAACAACTTAATGTGGGATGGTAAGAAATCTACAGCTTTTAAAGTATTTTATGATGCAATTGACATCATTGAAACTAAAAAGCAAAATGATGAGAAAACTTCATTAGAGATCTGGAAAGATGCTTTAACTAATGTTATGCCTCACGTAGAAGTACGTAGCCGTAGAGTTGGTGGAGCTACATTCCAAATTCCAATGCAAATTCGTCCAGACAGAAAAATTTCTATGGCAATGAAGTGGTTAATACTTTATTCTAGAAGAAGAAATGAAAAATCTATGGCACAACGTTTAGCTTCTGAGTGTTTAGCTGCTGCTAAAGAAGAAGGTGCTGCAGTTAAGAAAAGAATGGATACTCACAAAATGGCAGAAGCTAATAAAGCATTCTCTCACTTTAGATTTTAATTCGTAAAGAAATGGCTAGAGATTTAAAATATACAAGAAATATCGGAATCGCTGCTCACATTGATGCTGGTAAAACAACAACAACTGAGCGTATTCTTTTTTATACTGGAAAGTCACACAAAATTGGTGAGGTGCACGATGGTGCTGCAACAATGGACTGGATGGCTCAAGAGCAGGAAAGAGGTATTACAATTACTTCTGCTGCTACAACTTGTACTTGGAACTTTCCAACTGTACAAGGTAAAGTTATTCCAGAATCATTACCATACCACTTTAATATTATTGATACTCCTGGACACGTTGACTTTACTGTAGAGGTAAACCGTTCTTTACGTGTACTTGATGGTTTAGTTTTCTTATTTAGTGCTGTTGACGGTGTTGAGCCTCAATCAGAAACTAACTGGAGACTTGCTGATCAATATAGAGTTCCTCGTATGGGATTCGTAAACAAAATGGACCGTCAAGGTGCTAACTTCTTAGCTGTATGTGGACAGGTTAAAGATATGTTGAAATCGAATGCGGTTGCGATTACTTTACCTATTGGTGATGAAGCAGATTTTAAAGGTATTGTTGACTTGGTTAAAAATCAAGCTATCGTATGGCATGATGAGACTCAAGGGGCTACTTTTGACGTTGTGGATATTCCAGCTGATATGGTTGATGATGTTAAACATTATCGTTCTATTCTTATTGAAGAGATTGCTACTTATGATGAAAATCTTTTAGATAAGTATATGGAGGATGAGAACTCTATTACTGAAGAAGAAATTAACAATGCATTGAGAGCAGCTACTATTGATATGGCTATCATTCCAATGCTTGCTGGTTCTTCTTTCAAAAACAAAGGAGTTCAATTTATGTTAGATGCTGTTTGTAAGTATTTGCCATCTCCATTGGATAAAGAAGGTATTGAAGGAATTCACCCTGACGATGCTGAATTATTAGAAGAAGATCAAAAGAAGATTTTACGTAGACCAGATGTAAAAGAGCCATTTGCTGCTTTGGCATTTAAAATTGCTACAGACCCATTCGTAGGTCGTTTAGCTTTCTTCCGTGCTTACTCTGGACGTTTGGATGCTGGTTCTTATGTTTTAAATACTCGTTCTGGTAACAAAGAGAGAATTTCTCGTATTTACCAAATGCATGCTAACAAACAAAATCCAATTGAATATATTGAGGCTGGAGATATTGGGGCTGCTGTAGGATTTAAAGATATTAAAACTGGAGATACTTTATCTGACGAAAAACATCCAATTATCTTGGAATCTATGAAGTTCCCAGAGCCTGTAATTGGTATTGCTATTGAGCCTAAAACTAAAGCTGACGTTGATAAAATGGGTATGGCTTTAGCTAAATTAGCTGAAGAGGATCCAACATTTACTGTAAGAACTGATGAGGCTTCAGGTCAAACTATTATTTCTGGTATGGGTGAGCTTCACTTAGATATCTTAGTTGATCGTATGAAACGTGAGTTTAAGGTAGAGGTTAACCAAGGTGAGCCACAAGTAGAGTACAAAGAGGCGTTTACTAAATCTGCTCAACATAGAGAAACTTACAAAAAACAATCTGGAGGTCGTGGTAAATTCGGTGATATCGTATTTAGAATCGAGCCTGCTGATGAAGTTGATGGTAAAGTTCCTGTAGGATTACAGTTCGTAAATGAGGTAAAAGGTGGTAACGTTCCTAAAGAATATATCCCTGCTGTTGAAAAAGGTTTCCGTGAGGCTATGAAAACAGGTCCATTAGCTGGATATGCTGTTGATAGTTTGAAAGTAACTTTATTAGACGGATCTTTCCACCCTGTGGATTCTGATGCTCTTTCATTTGAATTAGCTGCTAGAATGGGTTATAAAGAATCAGGACGTGCTGCTGGAGCTGTTATTCTTGAGCCAATCATGAAAATCGAAGTTATTACTCCTGAAGAAAACATGGGTGATATCGTAGGTGACTTGAACCGTCGTAGAGGTCAAGTTAATGACATGGGTGATAGAAATGGTGCTAAAACTATTAAAGCTGATGTGCCTTTATCAGAAATGTTTGGTTATGTAACTACATTAAGAACATTATCTTCTGGTAGAGCAACTTCGACAATGGAGTTTTCTCACTATGCAGAAACACCTTCTAATATTTCAGAAGAGGTAATCAAAAAAGCAAAAGGTAACGCTTAATTTTAAGAAAATGAGTCAAAAAATCAGAATAAAACTAAAATCTTACGATCACATGTTGGTAGATAAATCTGCTGAAAAGATCGTAAAAACAGTAAAAACTACTGGAGCAGTTGTAACAGGTCCAATTCCGTTGCCAACTCACAAAAAACTTTTCACTGTATTACGTTCTCCGCACGTTAACAAAAAAGCGAGAGAGCAATTTGAGGTAATGTCATACAAGAGATTGATTGATATTTATTCATCTTCATCTAAAACAATTGATGCTTTAATGAAACTTGAATTGCCAAGTGGTGTTGAAGTAGAGATAAAAGTATAATTTTTTATATTTTTTTTATATAAAAAGCGAGACAGGAATGTCTCGCTTTTTTTTTGTTGTTAAATAGTTGTTTTTGGTGAAATATTTTTGCAGTTGTAAAATTTGGTAAAAGATGTAAAAGTCTTTGTTTTAAGGATGTGCGGCGGTTTTATGTTGTGAATTTTTTAAATAATTGTTAAGTGTGATATTGGTTTTGGCGGAAAAGTTTGATTTGTCTTTTTGGGTAAAAGAAGCTTGTTTTGGTGTTGTTTTGATGCTTGGATTTTGATAATGAGCGATTTAATTTTTGTAACCGTTTGGTTTATTCAATTTTAATATCTACTTTTGCACTCCCTGTTTGGAAATTTCTGTTATTTTCAAATTGAAGGGAATTTTAGTAATTAATAATTAATATTTATGTCTGGGTTAATTGGTAAGAAAATCGGCATGACTAGTATTTTCGACGAAAACGGGAAAAACATTCCTTGTACAGTAATCGAAGCTGGACCATGCGTTGTTACCCAAGTCAGAACCAACGAGGTTGACGGGTATGAAGCGTTGCAACTTGGTTTCGATGACAAAAACGAGAAACATTCTACTAAAGCGGCTTTAGGTCACTTTAAAAAAGCTGGAACTGTTGCTAAGAAAAAAGTCGTTGAATTCCAAGATTTTGCAACTGAACAAAAATTAGGAGATCTTATTGATGTTACTATTTTTGAAGAAGGAGAATTTGTAGATGTACAAGGTGTGTCTAAAGGTAAAGGTTTCCAAGGTGTTGTTAAACGTCACGGTTTTGGTGGGGTTGGACAAGCTACTCATGGTCAGCACAACCGTTTAAGAGCGCCAGGTTCTGTAGGAGCTTCTTCTTATCCATCTAGAGTATTCAAAGGAATGCGTATGGCTGGAAGAATGGGAGGAGAAAATGTAAAAGTTCAAAACCTTAGAGTTTTAAAAGTAGTTGCTGAAAAGAATCTACTTGTTGTTAAAGGATGTATTCCTGGTCACAAAAACTCTTATGTAATCATTCAGAAGTAATGGAAGTAAAAGTATTAGATTTCAACGGAAAAGATACTGGAAGAAAAGTTCAACTTTCTGATTCAGTATTCGCAATTGAACCAAACAATCACGCTGTATATCTTGATGTTAAGCAATATCTTGCTAATCAAAGACAAGGTACTCACAAAGCTAAAGAAAGAGCTGAAGTAACTGGAAGTACACGTAAGATTAAAAAACAAAAAGGAACTGGTACTGCTCGTGCAGGAAGTGTTAAGAATCCTTTGTTTAAAGGTGGGGGAACAGTTTTCGGTCCAAGACCAAGAAGTTATTCATTTAAATTGAATAAAGGTTTAAAAAGATTGGCTAGAAAATCTGCTTTCTCAATCAAAGCAAAAGAGTCAAATATCGTAGTTGTAGAAGACTTTAATTTTGAAGCACCAAACACTAAAAATTTCATTAACGTTTTGAAAGCTTTAGGGTTAGAAAATAAAAAATCTTTATTTGTATTGGGCGAGTCAAATAAAAACGTATATTTGTCGTCACGTAATTTAAAGGCTTCAAGTGTCGTAACTAGCTCAGAATTAAGCACTTACGCAATATTAAACGCTAATAATTTAGTGCTTTTAGAGGGTTCTTTAGAGTTAATTGAAGAAAATTTAAGTAAATAATAGGAATATGAGCATCATTATTAGACCTATAGTAACGGAAAAAGTAACCAAAGAAAGTGAAGTTCTAAATCGCTTCGGATTCGTTGTTAACAAAAAAGCAAACAAAGTTGAGATTAAGAAAGCTGTTGAGGCTGCTTATGGAGTAACTATCGTTTCTGTTAACACAATGAATGTGAGACCAGATAGATCTACTAAATACACTAAAAGTGGTTTAATCAGTGGAAAGACAAATGCATACAAAAAAGCAATTGTTCAAGTACAAGAAGGAGAAACAATTGATTTTTACAACAATATCTAAGATAGAAAAATGTCAGTAAGAAAATTAAAACCTATTACCCCGGGTCAGCGATTTAGAGTTGTGAATGGTTATGACGCTATTACAACTGATAAGCCGGAACGCTCTTTGATAGCGCCGATAAAAAACTCAGGAGGTAGAAATAGTCAAGGAAAGATGACCATGCGTTATACGGGTGGTGGTCACAAGCAGAGATATCGTATTATCGATTTCAAAAGAACTAAAGATGGAATTCCAGCTACAGTGAAATCAATCGAATACGATCCAAATCGTACTGCATTTATTGCTTTATTAGCTTATGCTGATGGAGAGAAAACTTATATTATCGCACAAAACGGATTGAAAGTTGGTCAGAAATTAGTTTCTGGACCAGAGTCTCAACCTGAAATCGGTAATACTTTACCTTTAAGCAGAATTCCTCTTGGAACTGTTATATCTTGTATTGAGTTACGTCCAGGACAAGGAGCTGTTATTGCTCGTTCAGCTGGAACTTTTGCTCAGTTAATGGCAAGAGACGGGAAATACGCAACAATTAAAATGCCATCAGGTGAAACAAGATTAATCTTATTAACTTGTTCGGCTACAATTGGAGCTGTTTCTAATTCTGACCACCAATTAGTTGTATCTGGAAAAGCAGGTAGAACAAGATGGTTAGGAAGAAGACCTAGAACTAGACCAGTAGCGATGAACCCAGTTGATCACCCTATGGGAGGTGGTGAAGGACGTTCTTCTGGAGGGCACCCACGTTCAAGAAACGGATTGCCAGCTAAAGGTTACAGAACTCGTTCTAAGAAAAACCCGAGTAACAAGTATATCGTAGAACGTAGAAAGAAATAATAAGATATGGCACGTTCATTAAAAAAAGGACCTTTCGTTCATTATAAATTAGACAAGAAAGTTCAAGAAAACGTAGAAAGTGGTAAAAATGCAGTTGTTAAGACTTGGTCTAGAGCTTCAATGATTACACCAGATTTCGTTGGACAAACTATCGCAGTTCATAACGGTCGTCAATTTGTACCAGTTTACGTAACAGAAAACATGGTAGGTCACAAATTAGGAGAGTTTTCACCAACTAGATCTTTTAGAGGTCATGCTGGAGCAAAAAATAAAGGTAAAAAATAAAAGAAGCAATGGGAGTTCGTAAAAGAGAAACAGCAGATGCGAGAAAAGAGGCTAATAAGTCTATCGCTTTCGCAAAATTGAATAACTGCCCTACTTCACCTAGAAAAATGCGCTTAGTAGCGGACTTGGTAAGAGGTCAGAAGGTAGAAAGAGCACTTAACATTTTAAGATTCAGTTCTAAAGAAGCTTCAAGAAAATTAGAAAAACTATTATTATCTGCAATCAACAACTGGGAGCAAAAAAATAGTGAAGGTAATTTAGAAGAGGCTGGATTATTTGTTAAAGAGATCAGAGTAGATGGTGGAATGATGTTGAAAAGACTTCGTCCAGCTCCTCAAGGTCGTGCACACAGAATAAGAAAACGTTCTAATCACGTAACAATCGTGCTTGGAGCTATCAATAACACACAAAGCAATTCTTAAGCAGCATGGGACAAAAGACAAATCCAATTGGAAATAGACTTGGTATCATCAGAGGATGGGACTCAAACTGGTATGGTGGAAATGATTACGGCGATAAATTAGCTGAAGATCACAAAATCAGAAAGTATATCCACGCTCGTTTATCAAAAGCTAGTGTATCTAAAGTAATCATCGAGAGAACTTTGAAACTTGTAACCGTTACTATCACTACTGCTAGACCTGGTATCATTATCGGAAAAGGTGGGCAAGAGGTAGACAAGTTAAAAGAAGAACTTAAGAAAGTTACTGACAAAGAGGTTCAAATCAACATCTTTGAAATTAAAAGACCTGAGTTAGATGCTTATCTTGTGGCGACAAGCATCGCTCGTCAAATCGAAAGCCGTATTTCTTACAGACGTGCAATCAAAATGGCTATTGCTGCTTCTATGCGTATGAATGCTGAAGGTATCAAAGTTTTGATTTCTGGTCGTTTGAATGGTGCTGAGATGGCGCGTTCGGAAGGTTTCAAAGAAGGTAGAATTCCTCTATCAACTTTCAGAGCTGACATTGATTATGCTCTTGCTGAAGCTCATACTACTTACGGTAGAATGGGGATTAAAGTATGGATCATGAAAGGTGAAGTTTACGGTAAGAGAGAACTTTCTCCACTTGCTGGAATGGACAAAAAACAATCTGGTACAGGTGGTGGAAAAGGTGGAGATGCTCCTAGAGGCAAATCTAACTTTAACAAAGGTGGAAAACCAGACGCTCGTAAAAGAAAGTAAATTTTTAAACTAAAGAAAAATGTTACAGCCTAAAAGAACAAAATACCGTAAGGTACAAAAAGGTAGAATGAAAGGTAACTCTCAAAGAGGGCACGAACTTTCAAATGGAATGTTTGGAATTAAATCTGTACATGAAGATGGAATGTTCTTAACATCTCGTCAAATCGAAGCTGCACGTATTGCTGCAACTCGTTACATGAAGAGAGAAGGACAATTATGGATTAAAATTTTCCCAGACAAACCTATCACTAAGAAACCTCTTGAAGTACGTATGGGTAAAGGTAAAGGAGCAGTTGAGTATTGGGCTGCTGTTGTTAAACCAGGAAGAATTATGTTTGAAGTTGGAGGAGTTCCATTGTCAGTTGCAAAAGAGGCTTTACGTCTTGCAGCTCAAAAACTTCCAGTAAAAACTAAGTTCGTCGTTGCTAGAGATTTCGAAGCATAATTTATATTTATTATGAAACAATCAGAAATAAAAGATCTTTCTGCAGCGGAGTTGCAAGAAAAGCTTAGTCAAACTAAGAAAGTATATGCTGACCTAAAAAAGGCTCATGCTATCTCTCCAATTGCTAACCCACTTCAAATTAGAAGCGTTAGAAGAACAGTTGCAAGATTAGCTACAGAGTTAACTAAAAGAGAGTTACAATAATTGTATTCTGCTGAAAGATGGAAGAAAAAAGAAATTTAAGAAAAGAAAGAATAGGTGTTGTTACTTCAAATAAGATGGATAAATCTATCGTTATTTCTGAGGTAAGAAAAGTAAAACACCCATTATACGGTAAGTTCGTGTTGAAAACTAAGAAATATGTTGCACACGACGAAACAAACGACTGTAACATTGGAGATACTGTAAGAATTAGCGAAACGCGTCCTTTAAGTAAAACAAAATGTTGGAGATTAGTTGAAATCTTAGAAAGAGCTAAATAATTATGGTACAACAAGAATCAAGACTAAAAGTAGCAGATAACACGGGAGCTAAAGAAGTTTTAACTATTCGTGTTTTAGGAGGTACTAAAAGAAGATATGCCTCTGTTGGTGACAAAATTGTAGTTTCTATCAAAGATGCAACTCCAAACGGAAACGTGAAAAAAGGAGCTGTTTCAACTGCAGTTGTTGTGCGTACTAAAAAAGAAGTGAGAAGAGCTGATGGTTCTTATATCCGTTTCGATGACAATGCATGTGTTCTTTTGAATGCTGCAGGAGAAATGAGAGGAACTCGTGTTTTTGGTCCGGTAGCAAGAGAACTTCGTGAAAAACAATTCATGAAAATTGTATCATTAGCACCAGAAGTGCTTTAATTCGTTTTTAAGATGATAAAGCTAAAAATAAAATCAGGAGATATCGTAAGAGTTATTGCTGGAGACCATAAAGGTGCTGAAGGTAAAGTTTTACGTGTTTACCGTGAGAAAAATAAAGCGATAGTTGAAGGTGTAAACATGGTTTCAAAACATACAAAACCAAGTGCTAAAAACCCTCAAGGTGGTATCGTTAAGAAAGAGGCTTCTATTCAAATTTCTAACATTTCTCTAATTGATCCTAAAACTAAGGAAACAACTAGAGTAGGTATTAGAGTAGAAGGAGATAAGAAAGTAAGATTTTCAAAAAAATCTAATCAAGTACTATAGTAATGGCATATACACCTAGACTAAAAGAAGAATATAAGAGTAGAGTAATCTCTGCTCTTAAAGAAGAGTTCGGATATACAAACGTAATGCAAGTTCCTAAACTTGAAAAAATCGTTTTGAGCCGTGGAGTTGGTGCAGCTGTATCTGATAAAAAACTTATTGACTATGCAGTTGATGAGTTGACAAAGATCACTGGACAAAAAGCAGTTTCTACAATCTCTAAGAAAGACGTTGCGTCTTTCAAATTGAGAAAAGGAATGCCTATTGGAGCAAAAGTTACTTTACGTGGAGAAAGAATGTATGAGTTTTTAGATAGACTTATCACTTCTGCTTTACCACGTGTTAGAGATTTTGGTGGTATTAAAGCTACTGGATTCGACGGAAGAGGTAACTATAATCTTGGAGTTTTAGAGCAAATCATTTTCCCAGAAATTGATATTGACAAAGTAAACAAAATTTCAGGAATGGATATTACTTTTGTTACTACTGCAAAAACAGACAAGGAAGCAAAGTCATTATTGGCTGAATTAGGATTACCTTTTAAAAAGAATTAAGACATGGCTAAAGAATCAATGAAAGCCCGCGAGGTTAAAAGAGAGAAAACGGTAGCTAAATATGCTGAGAAGAGAAAAGCTTTATTAGAAGCTGGAGACTACGAAGGTTTACAAAGATTACCTAAAAATGCTTCACCAGTTCGTTTACACAATCGTTGTAAGTTAACAGGTAGACCTAGAGGTTATATCCGTCAATTCGGTATTTCACGTGTAACTTTCCGTGAAATGGCTAACAATGGGTTAATTCCAGGAGTTAAAAAGGCTTCTTGGTAATCTCGCAATAAGTTATTACTTTTGCAAACCAAAAAATAATTTTAATTGATTAAAGGTTCGGGAGACGGGTGTCTCCCGAAAACCATAATCGCAATCAAATACATATGTATACAGATCCTATTGCAGATTATTTGACTAGAGTTCGTAACGCTGTGGCTGCAAACCACAAAGTTGTTGAAATTCCAGCATCTAATCTTAAAAAAGAGATAACTAAGATCTTATTTGATCAAGGTTACATCTTAAGTTACAAATTTGAGCAGAATACTGTACAAGGTTCTATCAAAATTGCTTTGAAGTATGATAAAGATACTAAAGAGCCTGTAATTAAAGATATCCAAAGAATTAGTAAACCAGGTTTACGTAAGTACGCTGGTGCTGCCAAATTGCCAAGAATCCTTAACGGATTAGGAATTGCTATTGTTTCTACATCAAAAGGTTTGATGACTGGAAAACAAGCTAAGCAATTAAATGTAGGTGGTGAGGTAATTTGTTACGTATACTAATTTTAAACACTAGATAAGATGTCAAGAATAGGTAAAAGCCCAATTGTAATCCCTGCTGGTGTAACTGTAGAAGTTAAAGACGGTATTATTACAGTAAAAGGAAAAAGAGGTCAACTAGTTCAGGAGTTTTCGGACGTAACTGTAACTGTTGAAGGTGATCAAGTTTCAGTAGAAAGATCATCTGATCATAAAGACCATAGAGCAAAACACGGATTATTCAGATCTTTGATCAGTAATATGGTTGTTGGTGTTTCTGAAGGTTTCACAAAAGAACTAGAATTAGTTGGAGTTGGTTATAGAGCTTCAAACCAAGGTCAAAAGTTAGATTTAGCTCTTGGATATTCTCACAATATTGTTTTAGAGATTGCTCCAGAAGTATCTTTAGAAACAGTATCTGAAAAAGGTAAGAACCCAATCGTAAAATTAACATCGTTTGATAAACAACTTTTAGGACAAGTTGCTGCGAAAATCAGAAGTTTCCGTAAGCCAGAGCCATACAAAGGTAAAGGTGTTAAATTTGTGGGTGAAGTATTAAGAAGAAAAGCAGGTAAATCAGCTTAAAATATAAGATTATGTCATTAACAAAATCTGAAAGAAGACAGAGAATTAAATTCAGAATTAGAAAATCGGTTAGTGGTACTGCTGCAAGACCTAGACTTTCTGTTTTTAGAAGTAATAAAGAAATTTACGCTCAAATCATTGATGATGTAAATGGAGTTACTATATTAGCTGCATCTTCAAGAGAAAAAGAAATAGGAAACGGTACTAACGTTGAAGTAGCTGCTGCTGTTGGAAAACTAGTTGCAGAGAAAGCGTTAAAAGCTGGGATTGATACCATCACTTTTGACAGAGGTGGATATTTGTATCACGGTCGTATTAAATCATTAGCAGAAGGCGCAAGAGCCGCTGGACTTAAATTCTAATATATTATGTCTAAATACAAAAATGTAGAATTGGTAAAACCTAGTGGTCTTGAATTAAAAGATCGTCTAGTTAGTGTTAATCGTGTTACTAAAGTTACAAAAGGTGGTAGAGCTTTCGGTTTTTCTGCTATTGTAGTTGTAGGTGATGAAAATGGAGTAGTTGGTCACGGATTAGGAAAATCTAAAGACGTTTCTGAAGCAATTGCGAAAGCAGTAGAAGATGCTAAGAAAAACTTAGTTAGAATTCCTTTGAACGGACAATCTGTTCCTCACGAACAAAAAGGTAAATTTGGTGGTGCACGTGTATTCTTAATTCCAGCGTCTCATGGTACTGGAGTTATTGCTGGTGGAGCTGTTCGTTCAGTTCTTGAGTCAGTAGGTATTCACGATGTATTGTCTAAATCTCAAGGATCATCAAATCCACATAACGTAGTAAAAGCAACTTTTGATGCTTTATTGCAAATGAGAAGCGCTCATACTGTTGCAAAACAGAGAGGAGTTTCTTTAGAAAAAGTTTTTAAAGGTTAATTAGGAAATTATGGCTAAATTATTAGTAAAACAAGTAAGAAGCAAAATCAACTGCCCTCTTTCTCAAAAGAGAGGTTTGGAAGCTTTAGGTCTACGTAAAATTGGACAAGTTGTGGAGCATGAGTCAAATCCTGCTATCCTTGGGATGATAAACAAAGTTAAACACTTAGTTTCTGTAGAAGAAGCTAAATAACAAATACTGTTATGAATTTAAGTAACTTACAACCTGCTGAAGGATCTACGCACAATCAAAATAAAAGATTAGGTAGAGGAGAAGGTTCTGGAAAAGGTGGTACCGCTGCACGTGGACACAAAGGAGCAAAATCTCGTTCTGGTTATTCTAAAAAGATTGGTTTTGAAGGAGGGCAAATGCCACTTCAAAGACGTGTACCTAAGTTTGGTTTCAAAAACATCAATCGTAAAGAATACGAAGGTGTTAATTTAGATACTCTTCAATTATTAGTTGATAACGGTGTAATTACTGATTCTGTTTCAATGACAGATTTCGTAGCAAATCGTTTGGCTACTAAAAATGAAATCGTTAAGATTTTAGGTAGAGGAGAATTGAAAGCGAAATTAAAAGTAACTGCCCACAAATTTACTGCTACTGCAAAAGCTGCTATTGAAGCTGCTGGTGGAGAGGCTGTAACTATATAACTTATCTATTAAGATGAAGAAATTTATTGAATCAATAAGTAATGTTTGGAAAATCGAAGAACTAAAGAATAGAATCTTAATTACTTTAGGATTGCTTTTAGTATATCGTTTTGGAGCACACGTTACGCTTCCTGGAATTGACGCAACGCAATTGACTGGTTTAGCGGGACAAACTAAAAATGGTCTAGGATCTATTCTAGACATGTTCACCGGGGGTGCTTTCTCTAAGGCTTCAGTTTTTGCCTTAGGTATCATGCCTTATATTTCTGCGTCTATTGTTGTTCAGTTGATGGGGATTGCGATTCCATATTTACAAAAACTTCAAAATGATGGGGAAAGTGGTAGAAAAAAGATTAATCAAATCACTCGTTGGTTGACAATCGCTATCACATTGGTTCAAGGTCCAACTTATATCTATAATTTATACAGAACATTGCCTAGTAATGCATTTTTGCTAGGCTTTAATTCTCCTGAATTTTTGTTCTCGTCTGTTATCATTTTGGTTACTGGTACAATTTTTGCTATGTGGCTGGGTGAGAAAATTACAGATAAAGGTATTGGAAATGGTATTTCATTGTTAATTATGGTTGGTATTTTAGCTCGTTTACCGCAAGCTTTTATCCAAGAGTTTACAACTCGTGTTACCAATAACAATGGAGGTCCAATGTTATTAGTTATTGAAATTATTGTTTGGTTATTAGTTATCATTTCTTGTGTATTGCTTACAATGGCAGTACGTAGAATCCCTGTACAGTATGCTCGTCGTACAACTACAGGAGATTACGAACAAGATTTGGCAGGAGGTAATAGACAATGGATTCCTCTAAAGCTTAATGCTTCCGGAGTTATGCCAATTATTTTTGCTCAGGCAATTATGTTTATTCCTGCGGCTGTAGCTGGATTGTCTAAATCAGATACATCACAATCTATTGTTGGTGCATTTAGTAATATGTTTGGTTTCTGGTATAATTTTGTTTTTGCAACTTTAATTATTGTATTTACATTCTTTTATACTGCAATCACTGTACCTACTAACAAAATGGCTGATGATTTAAAAAGAAGCGGTGGTTTTATTCCTGGAGTTCGTCCTGGAGCAGAAACTTCTGATTTCCTTGATAAAGTGATGTCTTTAATAACTTTCCCAGGATCTTTATTCCTTGCTTTGATTGCTGTGTTCCCAGCTATTGTTGTAAGTATTATGGATGTACAACAATCTTGGGCAATGTTTTTTGGAGGTACCTCATTAATAATTATGGTTGGTGTTGCAATAGATACTATTCAGCAGATCAATTCATATTTGTTAAACAAACATTATGATGGTTTAATGAAGACTGGTAAAAATAGAAAAGCGGTAGCTTAATATATTTATGGCAAAACAATCAGCAATAGAACAAGACGGATCAATTATAGAAGCATTGTCAAATGCTATGTTCCGTGTAGAGTTAGAAAATGGACATATTGTAATTGCTCATATTTCTGGTAAAATGCGAATGCATTACATCAAATTATTACCTGGTGATAAAGTGAAACTAGAAATGAGTCCTTACGATTTGTCAAAAGCAAGAATTACTTATCGATATTAAAGGATATTCACTATGAAAGTTAGAGCATCAGTAAAAAAGAGAAGTGCCGAGTGCATTATCGTGCGTAGAAAAGGGAGACTGTACGTAATAAACAAAAAGAATCCTAGATTTAAACAAAGACAAGGATAATTATGGCAAGAATAGCAGGGGTAGATATCCCAAAAAACAAAAGAGGCGTTATCGCACTTACCTATATTTTCGGATTAGGAAAAAGTAGAGCTATTGAGATTTTAGAGAAAGCTCAAGTTAGCCAAGATAAAAAAGTTCAAGATTGGAATGATGATGAGATCGGAGCAATTCGTGAAGCTGTTTCATTTTACAAAATTGAAGGAGAATTACGTTCTGAAATTTCTTTAAACATTAAACGTTTAATGGATATTGGATGTTACAGAGGTATTCGTCATAGATCTGGTCTTCCATTAAGAGGGCAAAGAACTAAAAACAACTCAAGAACAAGAAAAGGTAAAAGAAAAACTGTTGCTAACAAGAAAAAAGCAACTAAATAATAAGTAATATGGCTAAAGCAACTGCAAAAAAACGTAAAGTTATCGTTGAATCAACGGGTGAGGCTCATATTTCTGCCACTTTTAATAACATTATTATTTCTTTGACTAATAAGAAAGGTGAAGTTATCTCTTGGTCTTCAGCTGGTAAAATGGGTTTCAGAGGTTCTAAAAAGAACACTCCTTATGCAGCTCAAATGGCAGCAGAAGATTGCGCTAAAGTAGCACTTGAGGCAGGACTTAAAAAAGTGAAAGTTTATGTAAAAGGACCAGGTAACGGACGTGAGTCTGCTATCCGTTCTATTCATAACGGTGGAATTGAAGTTACTGAAATTATTGATGTTACTCCAATGCCGCACAACGGATGTCGTCCTCCAAAAAGACGTAGAGTTTAATTTTTTATTTTTATAGTATAAACAAGGTAGAACATAGATTATCGAAGGATTAGACCTGAATTCATAATTTCTACCTTAAAATTTTTTTTAAAATGGCAAGATATACTGGTCCTAAAACCAAAATCGCTCGTAAATTTGGCGAGGCAATCTTCGGAGATGATAAATCTTTCGAAAAAAGAAATTACCCACCTGGACAACACGGGATGGCTAAAAAAAGAGGAAAAAAATCTGAGTACGCTGTTCAATTAATGGAAAAGCAAAAAGCTAAATATTCTTACGGAATTTTAGAAAAACAATTCAGAAATTTATTCGAAAAAGCATCAGCTACAAAAGGAGTAACTGGTGAAGTTTTATTACAATTATGCGAAGCAAGATTGGATAATGTTGTTTTTAGAATGGGAATTGCTCCATCTAGAAGAGGTGCGCGTCAAATCGTTTCTCACAGACACATTACTGTAAATGGAGAGGTTGTTAATATTCCTTCTTACCACCTTAAGCCTGGTGATAAAGTTGCAGTTCGTGAAAAATCTAAATCTTTAGAAGCTATCGAACGTTCTTTATCAAATTCAAGTCATGTTTATGAATGGATTACTTGGAACAATGATCTTAAAGAAGGAACTTTCGTTTCTGTACCTGCGAGACTTCAAATTCCAGAAAACATTAAAGAACAATTAATCGTAGAGTTGTACAACAAATAATAATTGACTTAGTCGAAATTTATGGCAATATTTAATTTTCAAAAGCCCGATAAAGTTATCATGATCGATTCAACCGATTTTGAAGGTAAATTTGAGTTTAGACCTTTAGAACCTGGTTACGGATTGACAGTTGGTAATGCACTTAGAAGAGTTTTGCTTTCAGCGTTAGAAGGTTATGCAATTACATCTGTTCGTATCGAAGGTGTAGATCATGAGTTTTCTACTATTTCAGGTGTTGTTGAGGATGTTACCGAAATTATCCTTAATCTAAAACAAGTACGTTTCAAACGTCAAATTGAAGATATCGATAATGAATCAGTTACTATTTCTGTTTCTGGTAAAGATCAATTAACAGCAGGTGATTTTCAAAAATTTATTTCAGGTTTTCAAGTTTTGAATCCAGACCTTGTTATCTGTAATTTAGATTCTAAAATCAAATTGAACTTCGATTTAACAATCGAAAAAGGTAGAGGATACGTTCCTGCTGAAGAGAACAAAAAACAGAATGCTGCAATTGGAACAATTTTTACAGATTCTATTTTTACTCCGGTAAAAAATGTAAAATATGCAATCGAAAATTTCCGTGTAGAGCAAAAAACAGATTACGAAAAGTTAGTTTTTGAAATCAAAACTGATGGATCTATTAATCCAAAAGATGCTCTTACTGAAGCTGCTAAAGTTTTAATTCACCATTTCATGTTATTCTCTGACGAAAGAATTACACTTGAGGCTGACGAAATTGCACAAACAGAATCGTATGATGAAGAGTCATTGCATATGAGACAATTGCTTAAAACTAAGCTTGTTGATATGGATTTATCTGTGAGAGCATTAAATTGCTTGAAAGCGGCTGAAGTTGATACACTTGGTGATTTAGTATCGTTCAATAAAAATGACCTAATGAAATTCCGTAATTTTGGTAAAAAATCTTTAACTGAACTTGATGAACTTGTTGCAGTGAAGAATTTAACTTTCGGAATGGATTTAGCTAAATACAAATTAGATAAAGAATAATTTACTTCATATTTTGCTCTCCATGGTGGATTGTAGCAAGATGAAGATAAAAAAAACACGTCATGAGACACGGAAAAAAATTCAACCACTTAAGCAGACAGACTGGACATAGAAAAGCTATGTTGGCTAATATGGCTTGTTCTCTTATCGAGCACAAACGTATTAATACTACTGTTGCTAAAGCTAAAGCGCTTAAACAATTTGTTGAGCCTTTAATTACAAAATCAAAAGAGGATACGACTCACAATCGTCGTATTGTTTTTGCTTACTTACGTAACAAATACGCTGTAACTGATTTGTTCAGAGATGTTGCTGCTAAAGTAGGTGACCGTCCAGGTGGATACACACGTATCATTAAAGTTGGAAATCGTTTGGGAGATAACGCTGATATGGCGATGATCGAACTTGTTGACTTCAATGAACTTTACAACGGAGGTAAAAAAGAAGTTAAAAAAGCGAAAAGCCGTCGTGGTGGTAAAGCTAAAAAAGCTGAAACTGCTGCTCCTGAAGCCCCTGCTGCTGAATCAGAAACGACTACTGAAGCTTCTGAATAATTATGAAAGTAATCATTCTATAAAAATCAAGGATAAACTAATTTTTAGTTTATCCTTTTTTTTTGATTTTTTTGAAACTGCAGAAATGTAACTTATTTAAAATTATAGGTTTTATTTTTACGAGTGAAAGTTTTAAAAAATCTTGGAAGGGCTATTTTAAAGAAGTAAATTTGCAAAATTCTAATTACACATAAAACCGTTATTTGGTTTTATAACTTGATTAAAAAACAATACAAATTAAATAATGAAATACACAACACGACAAAGCGCCATTTTATTACTTAGTGACGGAACAATCTTTCACGGAAAATCTATCGGAATTAGCGGTAAAACTTTCGGTGAGGTTTGTTTTAATACTGGAATGACAGGGTATCAGGAAATTTTTACTGATCCTTCTTATTTTGGTCAAATTATGGTTGCTACAAATACACATATCGGAAATTATGGTGTGAATGAGCAAGAAGTTGAATCTGATAGTATTAAAATTGCCGGTTTGGTTTGTAAAAACTTCAGTTTTAATTATTCCAGAGAAAATGCTTCTGAAAGCTTAGAAGATTATTTTACTAAACAAAATTTAATCTGTATTTCTGATGTAGATACTCGCGCACTAGTAAGTTATATTCGTGACAATGGTGCGATGAATGCGGTAATTTCCACAGATGGAACTTCAATCGAAGACTTAAAGAAAGAGTTGGCGAATGTTCCAAACATGGAAGGCTTAGAATTAGCTTCTAAGGTTTCTACTAAAGAACCATATTTCTTCGGAGATGAAAATGCTACTTACAAAATCTCGGCTTTAGACCTCGGTATCAAAAAGAATATCTTGAGAAATCTTGCGAAAAGAGATTGTTATATTAAGGTGTATCCTTTTGATTCAACTTACAAAGATATGTCTGAGTTTAATCCAGATGGATATTTCTTGTCAAATGGACCTGGAGATCCAGATCCTTTATTCGGAGCAATTCAGGTGGCAAAAGAAATTTTAGCAGATAATAAACCTTTATTTGGAATCTGTTTAGGACACCAAGTAATTGGTCTTGCAAATGGGGTTGAAACGTACAAAATGTTTAACGGACACAGAGGGATTAACCATCCAGTTAAAAACATCACTACAGGTAAGGGTGAAATAACTTCTCAAAATCACGGGTTCGCTGTTAGAAAAGAACAATTGGAAAATCATCCAGAGTTAGAAATTACTCACGTGCACTTAAATGATGGTACTGTTGCTGGAATGCGAATGAAAAATAAAAACTGCTTTTCAGTTCAATATCACCCAGAGGCTAGCCCGGGGCCACATGATTCGTCATATTTGTTTGACCAATTTGTAGAGAATATTAAAAGTAGCAAAGTCTAAAACGATGTAGTTAATAAATAAAAGGGTTTAATGACTAAAACTCGTTTATAGTATTAAATATTTTTATAATTTCGAAAAAAAAATATAATTTATTAATAAAAAACAAAAATAATGAGTATTATAATTAAAGTTCACGCAAGACAAATTCTTGATTCTAGAGGTAATCCTACTATTGAAGTTGATGTAGTAACTGAAAATGGAGTTTTAGGTAGAGCTGCTGTTCCATCTGGAGCATCAACTGGAGAGCACGAAGCTGTTGAATTACGTGATGGAGGTAAAGCTTATCTAGGTAAAGGTGTTTTGAATGCAGTGAATAATGTAAATACTATTATTGCTGAAGAATTAGTTGGAACTTCTGTTTTCGAACAAAACACAATTGACCAATTAATGATTGATTTAGATGGTACTCCAAACAAATCTAAATTAGGAGCTAATGCTATTTTAGGTGTTTCTTTAGCTGCTGCAAAAGCTGCTGCTAATGAACTTGGTTTGCCATTATACAGATACGTAGGTGGTGTTTCTGCTAATACGTTGCCAGTTCCAATGATGAACATCATTAACGGTGGTTCTCACTCTGATGCGCCTATCGCGTTCCAAGAGTTTATGATCTTCCCTGTAAAAGCAACTTCTTTTACACATGCAATGCAAATGGGAACTGAAATTTTCCACAACTTGAAAAAAGTATTACACGATAGAGGTTTAAGTACTGCAGTAGGTGACGAAGGAGGTTTTGCTCCAAACTTAGCTGGTGGAACTGAAGATGCTTTAGATACTATTAAACTTGCGGTTGAAAAAGCAGGATATTCTTTCGGTGACGAAATTATGATTGCCCTTGATTGTGCTGCTTCTGAGTTTTATGTAAACGGTAAATATGATTACACTAAATTTGAAGGAGAAACAGGAAAAATCAGAACTTCTGGAGAACAAGCTGAATACTTAGCTGAACTTGCTGCTAAATATCCAATTATCTCTATCGAAGATGGTATGTACGAAGATGACTGGGATGGATGGAAAGCTTTAACTGAAAAAATTGGAGATAAAGTTCAATTAGTTGGAGATGATTTGTTTGTTACTAACGTTGCTCGTTTGTCAACTGGTATCGAAAAAGGAATTGCTAACTCAATCTTAGTAAAAGTAAACCAAATTGGTACTTTAACTGAAACTATTGCAGCTGTAAACATGGCGAAAAATGCTGGATATACTTCTGTAATGTCTCACCGTTCTGGAGAAACTGAAGATAATACAATTGCAGACTTAGCTGTTGCTTTGAACTGTGGTCAAATTAAAACAGGTTCTGCTTCTCGTTCTGATCGTATGGCTAAATACAACCAATTATTAAGAATTGAAGAAGAACTAGGAAGTACAGCTTATTTCCCTGGTTTGAATGCTTTTAAAATCAAATAATTTTTGAAATTATATATTGGAAAAAACCATTCGCTAAAGCGGATGGTTTTTTTTTGGAGTTTTAACAAATTCATAGCAGTATTCTTTTTTTAATTAGTCTTAAATTCATTAGATTTGATAAATTATTATTTAAAGAATTATTTCCAGTATATTATGTCAAAAATAGCTACATTAGAAATAGATGGTAAAAAGATTGAGCTTCCGGTAATCACAGGGAGTGAAAACGAATCAGCTATCGATATCAACAAATTACGTGATTTAACAGGTTATATTACACTTGATCCAGGTTATAAAAATTCAGGATCTTGTACAAGTGAAATCACTTTCCTAGATGGAGAAGAAGGAATTTTACGTTACAGAGGATATTCAATCGAAGATCTTGCTGAAAAAGCTAGTTTCTTAGAGGTTTCATATCTTTTGATTTTTGGTGAATTGCCTACAGCTAAACAGTTAGAAGATTTTGAAAATGGTATTAAAAAACATTCTTTGGTAAACGAAGAAATGAAAAATATCATTGATGGTTTCCCTAAAACAGCTCACCCAATGGGAGTGTTATCTGCTTTAACAAGTGCTTTAACAGCTTTCAATCCAAAAGCAGTTAATGTAGATAATGAAAAAGAAATGTACGAGGCTATTTGTAAAACAATGGCAAAATTTTTAGTGATTGCTACATGGACTTACAGAAAATCTATGGGTTATCCTTTAAATTACTATGATAACACAAAGGGTTATGTAGAAAGCTTCATGCAATTAATGTTTAAATTGCCTACAGGACCTTACGCAGCAAATCCAGTAATTGTAAATGCGTTAGATAAATTATTCATTCTTCACGCAGATCACGAGCAAAATTGCTCTACTTCTACAGTTAGAATGGTAGGTTCTTCTCATGCTGGTTTATTTGCTTCAGTTTCTGCAGGGGTTTCTGCACTTTGGGGGCCACTTCACGGTGGAGCAAACCAAGCTGTACTTGAAATGCTAGAAGAAATAAACAAAGACGGTGGAGATACAGATAAGTTTTTAGCGAAAGCGAAAGATAAAAATGACCCATTCCGTTTAATGGGATTCGGACACAGAGTCTACAAAAACTTTGATCCAAGAGCTAAAATCATCAAAAAAGCAGCAACAGAAGTATTAGAAACTTTAGGTGTTGAAGATCCGATTTTGGATATCGCTAGAAAATTAGAGAAAGCTGCTCTTGAAGATGAATACTTCAAATCAAGAAACTTATATCCAAATGTTGATTTCTATTCTGGAATTATCTACAGAGCTTTAGGAATTCCAACAGATATGTTTACTGTAATGTTTGCAATTGGAAGACTACCAGGCTGGATTGCGCAATGGAAAGAAATGCGTGAAAATAAAGAGCCAATCGGAAGACCAAGACAAATTTATACAGGACATCCTTTAAGAGAATTTAAGTCTAATAAATAAAAAACGAAAGCTTCACTTTACTGTGAAGCTTTTTTTATATTTGCTCAAAATATAATAAAGTTATGTTGCAATTAAATGTAAAGAACGAAACGTCTCGGCTTCGTGCTGTAGTTCTGGGTTCTGCTGTTCATAATGGTCCAACTCCAACTATAGAAGAGGCTTATGACCCTAAATCATTGGAACATATTAAGGCAGGAACTTATCCTGTAGAAAAAGATATGGTTGCTGAAATGGAGGCTTTTAATGCTGTTTTTCAGAAATATGATGTAACTGTTTATCGTCCGGAAATGATCGAAAATTACAATCAGATTTTTGCTCGTGATATTGGATTTGTAATTGATGATATTTTTGTAAAATCAAATATTCTGCCAGATAGAGAACGTGAATTAGATGCTATTCAATATGTAATTGATCAGATTGATCCTTTAAAAGTGGTTCGACCTCCGGAAGAAGTTCATATCGAAGGAGGAGATGTGATGCTTTGGAATGACCATATTTTTATTGGAACTTATAAAGGAAGCGACTATAAGGATTATATTACAGCAAGAACCAATATGCATGGTGTAAATTATATTAAATCTTTGTTCCCTAATAAGATTGTGAAGGAATTTGATCTTGTAAAATCTTCATTGGAAGCGAGGGATAATGCTTTGCATTTAGATTGTTGTTTTCAACCTGTTGGAAAAAACAAAGGAATTATCTACAAAAGAGGTTTTCGTGAAGAAGCAGATTATCGTTATTTAGTGAAGCTTTTTGGAAAAGAAAACCTATTTCATATTGAAAGAAACGAGATGTATAATATGTTTTCGAATGTGTTTTCAATAGATGAAAATGTAGTAGTTTCTGAAAAGAATTTTACGAGATTGAATAACTGGCTTCGTGAAAATGGTTTTACTGTGGAAGAAATTCCATATGCTGAAATTTCAAAACAGGAAGGTTTGTTGAGATGTTCAACTTTACCATTAATTAGAGACTAAAAATTCGTTTCAAGTTTGAAACAAAAAAAAGATAAAAAATGAGACAAACTAGTAATGCTATCGTGATGATTCGTCCAGTTGCTTTCAGAATGAATGAGCAGACGGCTGTAAATAATTATTATCAAAAAGTATTAGACGGACTTTTACCAAGTACTGTTAATGCTAAAGCGCAACAAGAGTTTGATGCTTTTGTAGAAAAACTAAGGGCAGTTGGTGTTGATGTAACTGTGGTAGATGATAGTTTAGAAACAGATACTCCAGATAGTATTTTTCCGAACAATTGGGTTTCATTTCATGAAAATGGAGATGTAGCGCTTTATCCAATGTTTGCAGAAAATCGTCGTCAAGAGCGTCGTGAAGATATTTTGGATACTTTGGAAGAAAAAGGATTTGAAATTTCTAATATTATGGATTATACTTCTGCAGAAGAAGATGGCATTTTCTTAGAAGGAACAGGAAGTTTGTTGTTGGATCGTGCAAATGGTAAAGCATATTGCGCATTATCGCCAAGAGCAGACGAAGAATTGTTTATAGAATTCTGTGAAGATTTTGATTATGCTCCAGTAATCTTTGAAGCTTTTCAAACTGTTGATGGTGAACGTAAACTAATCTACCATACTAATGTTATGATGTGTCTAGGGGAAACTTTTGCAGTTATCTGTGCAGATTCTATTGATGATAAGAAAGAGCGTAAAATGGTTTTGGATAATCTTAAACAAGACGGAAAAGAAGTTATTCTGATAACAGAAGCTCAAGTAAATAATTTTGCTGGCAATATGTTGGAAGTTCGTGGAAAAGACGATAAAAGATATATTGTAATGAGTACATCGGCGCATCAGAGTTTGACTCCAAAACAAATTGAACAGTTAGAAAAGCATGCAGAAATTTTAAGTTCAAGTTTAGATACAATCGAAGCTTGTGGTGGAGGAAGTGCCAGATGTATGATGGCAGAAGTTTTCTTGCCAAGAAACTAAAATAAATATTTAAAAAACAGAAAAGGGATGAGATTTATTGAAAATCTCATCCCTTTTTTTCTTTTTGATAACTGGTTTTGATTAAAAATTTCCTTTAATAATATTAACAATTGCACTTACAATATATTGTATACCGATAGAAATAACTATAAAACCAACAATTCTAGAGATTGCAACAATTCCGGAAGCGCCTAATATTCTAGCCAAATAATGGGCGCTTTTTAAAATTGCAAAAATGGCTACTGCGATTGCTAAAATTGCTAAGGAAGATATTATGATTTCATTTATCTCGTGATGTTCTTGGTAAAAGGCAATTAAAAGTGACATTGATCCAGGGCCTGCAAGCATTGGTATTGCTAACGGTGTTAGTGCAATATCATTTCTGTGCTGTGCTTCATTTTCAATTTTTTTATTGATTCCTCGTTTTTTGTTGAATTTACCTGAAAGTAAAGAAAAACCAGAGTTTACAATTACGATTCCTCCTGCAATTCGTAAAGCATCTATGCTAATGCCAAAAAAAGTTAAAACGTATTGGCCAATAAAATAAGAGACCAATAATATGATAAAAACATTAATGGCTGTCCATAAAGAAATTCGAGATCTTTCTTTTTGCGAATCGTGTTGCGTTAGTCCGACAAAAATTGGTACAGTTCCGATTGGGTTTAATACCGAGAATAAGGCGGCAAATAAGTAAATAAATAATTCCATATTATATTGGTTAGTGAAGTAAATGTAGTTATTTTTTGATGCTTTTGTGCGAAATTATGTTATGAATATGTTTTTATTGTTATCGATTCTAAATCAAAGATGTAAGACTTAATCATTCTTTTTTGATTACTTTTGCAGTCTAAATAAAAACTATGAAAAGTAAAAAAACATTAGTTATAGGAGCTTCGACAAATCCAGATCGTTATTCATTCAGAGCTGTTAATATGCTTGTGGGAAAAGGGCATTCTGTTTTAGCAATTGGACAAAAAGCAGGAGAAGTTGCTGGAATAAAAATTCAAACTAAGTCGATACCAGTTAAAAATATTGACACTATTACTTTGTATTTAAACCCTGGTCGTCAAAGAGATTATTACAATTATATTATTGAAGCACATCCTAAGCGTGTGATTTTTAATCCTGGAACTGAAAATCCAGAATTGTATCAATTATTGGAATTAAATGATATTCAAATTGAAGTGGCTTGTACATTAGTTTTGTTAGCTACGAATCAGTATTAAATAAAATATTTGATAGTGATTTCTTATTATTATTAAGGTTTGAATTTAATAGCTCTAATGTAGGCTAAACCATTAAAAGTATTACTTTTGTCGTCATGGAATTTTCATCAAAATTAATCGAAAAAGCAGTAAACGAAATGTCGCAATTGCCTGGGATTGGTAAGCGTACAGCGCTTAGATTAGTTCTTCATTTGTTAAAACAGCCTAAGGAACAAACTGTCTTTTTATCACAAGCATTGTTAAATATGCGTGAGGATATTAAGTTTTGCGAAAGTTGCCATAATATTTCAGATACTAAAATTTGTGAGATCTGCGCTAATCCAGCTAGAAATCACGAAACAATATGTATCGTAGAGGATATTAGAGACGTGATGGCTATAGAAAATACTGGGCAGTTTAAAGGGATATATCATGTGCTTGGCGGAAAAATTTCTCCTATTGAAGGAGTTGGGCCCAATCAGTTGAATATTTTTAGTTTAGTGACAAAAGTGAAATCTGGAAATGTATCGGAGATTATTTTTGCATTAAGTTCAACAATGGAAGGCGATACAACAAATTTTTATATCTATAAACAAATTGCGGATTCTGAAATTATAATTTCAACAATAGCGAGAGGAATATCGGTTGGTGATGAATTGGAATATGCGGACGAAATAACATTAGGAAGGAGTATTTTGCACAGAGTCCCTTTCGAAAAAACATTTAAAAATAATTAACCATACCCCAAATAGCAATTGAGTTTTCTAAAAGTTAAAGAAGACCATATTTGCGATAATATCGAACAAATGACAAAAAAATCTTTTTTCCTATTTTTATTAATCTCAGCATTATTTACTTCGTGTATTCCAATCAAAGATTTGGTGTATCTTCAGGATAAAAATGATTCGGGAGAACAGGTAACGATTTCACAAGTAGGATCAAAACCATATAGATTGCAAGTAAATGATGTTCTAAGAATTAATATAAAGGCAATTGATCCAAAATTAGTCTCAATTTTTAATACAACAGAAGGAGAAAGTAGTCAGACAGGAAAAAATGAATCCAGCTTATACTTTGATGGATTTACAGTTGACGATCACGGAAATATAAGAATGCCAATTCTTGGAGAAATTAATGTAATTGGGTATACTCTTGAGGAGGTCAGAATGAAAATTGAAAAGACATTATTGGAAGAATATTTTAAAAGTGAGGCTAATATTTTTGTTACAGTAAAGCTGGCTGGTTTCAGATATACCATTAATGGTGAAGTTGGAAGTACTGGAACAAAAACGTTATTTAAAGAGAATGTGAATATTTTGGAAGCTATTGCAAATGCAGGTGATATTTCTACAGTTGGTAATAGAAAAGAAGTAACAATAATTCGCCAGACTCCTACAGGTGTACAAATGCACGATATTGACCTTACAGATGTAAATGTAATGAAATCTCCTTATTATTGTTTACAGCCGAATGATTATATCTATGTAAAACCATTGAGACAAAAAACTTGGGGAACAGGTCAGACGGGAATACAATCTATAGGTACAATAATTACGTTGTTATCTTTAGCTACAACAGTTTACCTAATTATAAAATAAAAACAGATCCAAAAAATGTTAGATATTAAAGACTTTTCCATTTTTGAAAATCATTCTCACTTTGATTTTAAAGGGTTTCTGTTAAAAATTGCAAGTTACTGGAAATGGTTTCTCGTAAGTTTGATTATTACGTTCACAATTGCTTATCAAGTAAATATACGTAAAGAAAAAATTTATGGGATGCAAACCATGATCTCTATTAAAGAAGAAAGCAACCCTTTTTTTACATCTAATACAAGTTTAGTATTCAATTGGGGAGGTGTTTCTGATCAGGTAAGTGGTATTTCTACAATTCTGCAATCAAGATCTCATAATGAGATGGTAGTGGATAAACTTCAATTTTATATTGATTATTTAGAACAAGGAAAGTACAACTTAATTGATTCTTATGGCGCTGTGCCATTTTATCTTAAAATAGATAAAGAAAAGGGACAACTTGTAAATAAATTAATTAGTATAAAGTTTTTGAGTGAAAGTGAATATCAAATACAGATTTCATTTGAAAATAATTCAGTTTCACTAATTACTTATAGCAACAATTCTTATAGTAATACTTCAGTAGAACCTGTAACTTTTGTCAAAAAATACAGAGTTGGAGAACGTGTTAATCTTCCTTTTTTAAATTGGGAACTCCAAATAACAGATAATCCAGGATTTTATAAAGGAAAAGAATATTTTGTAAAATTTAATGATTTTGATGGAACTGTATCTAGATATAGAGGTATAAATGTGGATGCTGGTAAAAATAGTGGATCGCTTCTTACTTTGTCAATGCAAGGAACTAATAAAGCTAGAATGGTTGCTTATTTGAATTCTACTGTAAAAATGCTGATGAAGCTACAGTTAGATGGCAAAAATCAATTTGCTACCAATACGATTAGATTTATTGATAGCACCCTGGTTGCAATGGAATCGCAACTAAAACAAACCGGTAATGAACTAAAAACTTTTCAAAAAGATAAAAATATTTATCAAATAGAAGATGGAGGTGTCAAGGTTTCAGATAAAATAATGAATTTTGATCTTCAAAAAGATCAGTTAACTAGAAAAATAGCTTATTATAATTCCTTAAAAACATATTTAAATAGTAGTGTAGATTATTCTAGATTACCAGCTCCCTCTGTTGCGGGAATTGAAGATCCAAATATTGTAGCCAATGTTTCAAAACTTATAGCTTTATCTGCCCAAAGGTCTGAAATGGCCTATGCTGTAAAAAGTGAAAAAATATTTAAAGATTTTGATAATCAAATGGTAGCAATAAAAAATGTTCTTCAAGAGAATATTGCTACTGCAAAAGCTTCTTTATTATATGATTTGTCTTTGATAAATGCAAAAATTGGTGAGGCGGAAAGCACTGTAAAAAGACTTCCTGCTGAACAACAAGAATTATTGAAAATCAAAAGGAAATATGATTTAAATGATAATATTTATACAGAGTTTCTTCAAAAAAGAAATGAAGCAGAAATTGTAAGAGCATCTAACCTGTCTGATATCCACTTTATTGATCCAGCAAAAGATATTGGCGGAGGTTTAATCGGTCCTAAGACATCGGTAAATTATGTAATGGCTTTGTTTTTAGGAGTTTTAGTTCCTTTGTTGTTTGTTCTGGTGATCTTTTTTGTTAATAATTCAATTCAGAATAGTGAAGATATTAGTAAATTAACTCAAATCCCATTACTTGGCGTTGTTGGACTTAACAGGGATTCAGGTAGTTTAGCAGTTTTTGAAAAACCTAAATCTGCTCTTTCAGAAGCTTTTAGAGGTATACGCTCTTCACTTCAGTTTTTATATAAAAAACAGCAGGTAAGCGGGTCAAAAACATTAATGATTACTTCTTCAATTAGTGGAGAAGGAAAAACATTCTGCTCTATTAATATTGCTACTGTTTTTGCTTTAAGTGAGAAAAAAACAGTAATTGTTGGGCTGGATTTAAGAAAACCAAGATTGGCAGATGAATTTCAAATAAAATCATCTTTAGGAGTTGTTAATTATTTAATAAGACAAAATAGCTTAGAAGAAATTACTAATTCGACACCAATTCCTAATTTAGATGTAATACTTTCTGGGCCAATTCCTCCAAATCCTTCTGAGTTGATTTTAAGTGATGCAATGAAAGAATTGATTGATGAATTGAGGCAAAAATATGATTATATAGTTTTGGATACTCCACCAGTTGGTTTAGTAGCAGATTCATTAGAATTAGTTCAGTTTGCAGATGTAATATTATACATTGTAAGACAGAATTATACCAAGAAAGATATGATAACGTTGTTAAATACTAGACTTAAACGAGGAGAGTTAAGCAATGTGAGTATTGTGTTAAATGGTTATGAAAATAAAGCAAAGTACGGTACAGGCTATGGTTATGGATACGGTTATGGGGCTTATTCAAATGGTTATCATGAAGAAGAAGTTAAAGAAGGGTTTTGGAAAGCATTTTTAAATCAAATTAGAAAAAAATAAACTTTGACAAATGGAAAGCGGGGTAAAGAATACTATTTTGATTACAGGAGGAGCTGGATTTATAGGGTCAAATTTGACTGAGTATTTTTTGCGCTTAGGATATAAAATTGTTTGTTTGGATAATTTTTCTACAGGACATCGTCATAATTTGAAAGATTTTTTAGACAATCCTTGTTTTAAATTAATTGAAGGAGATATTTGCAATTTGGCTGATTGTAATTTAGCTGTCGAAGGAGTAGATTATGTCTTGCATCAAGCAGCGCTGGGTTCAGTTCCTAGGTCAATAAAAGATCCAATTACAACTAATGATGTAAATGTTTCTGGATTTTTAAATGTGCTTGTGGCGGCTCGTGATGCTAAAGTAAAACGATTTGTATATGCAGCAAGTTCTTCGACTTATGGAGATTCAGAAGACTTGCCTAAAATAGAGGGTGTTATAGGGAAGCCATTGTCTCCTTATGCAATTACTAAGTATGTAAATGAATTGTATGCTGAAATTTTTAGTAGGACATATGGTTTAGAAACAATTGGTCTCCGTTATTTTAATGTTTTTGGAAGAAAGCAAGATCCAAATGGAGCTTATGCGGCAGTGATACCAAAATTTGTAAAACAATTTATGAATCATGAAAGCCCTGTTATCAATGGAGACGGAAATTACTCTCGCGATTTTACCTATATTGATAATGTTATTCAGATGAATGAGCTGGCAATGATGACTCAAAACCCAGAAGCAATTAATTCTATTTATAATACAGCATTTGGCGATAGAAATACATTAAATGACTTGGTTAAATATTTAAAAGAATATTTATCAGAGTTTGATCCAAAAATAAAAGATGTTTCAGTTATTTATGGAGAAAATAGAGATGGAGATATTCCACATTCTTTGGCAAGTATTGAAAAAGCAAAAAATATGTTAGGATATAATCCAAAATATTCTTTGCAAGACGGATTGAAAGAAGCTGTTGGGTGGTATTGGAATAATTTAAAATAAACAGATCAAGATAAAATAGATCAAATGAAAATTACAAAAATTTGCTGCATTGGTGCAGGATATGTTGGTGGCCCAACAATGGCAGTTATTGCTCAAAAATGCCCACACATTCAAGTTACAGTCGTTGATTTAAATAAGCAAAGAATAGCAGATTGGAACGATCCAAATCCAGAAAATATTCCAATATATGAACCTGGTCTTTCTGAAATTGTAAAGGAGGCAAGAGGAAGAAATCTATTTTTTTCAACAGATGTAGATAAAGCAATAGATGAAGCACAAATGATATTTATTTCAGTAAATACGCCAACAAAGACTTATGGAAAAGGAAAAGGAATGGCGGCTGATTTAAAATATATTGAGTTATGTGCAAGACAGATTGCAAGAGTGGCAAAACAGAATAAAATTGTAGTTGAGAAATCAACGCTGCCAGTTAGAACAGCTGAAGCAATTAAAAGTATTTTAGATAATACTGGAAATGGTGTTCAATTTCAAATTTTATCTAATCCAGAATTTTTGGCAGAAGGAACTGCGGTTTCAGATTTGTTAAATCCGGATCGAATTTTAATTGGAGGAGACACAACTGAAGGAGGTGAAGAAGCAATTAATGCTTTGGTTGATGTCTATTTAAACTGGGTAAATAGAGACCAAATTTTAACAACAAATGTATGGTCATCAGAATTATCAAAACTTACAGCAAATGCTTTTTTAGCACAACGTATATCTTCTATTAATGCAATGTCGGAGTTATGTGAAAAAACTGGTGCAGATGTAAATGAAGTTGCGAGAGCTATCGGTATGGACAGCAGAATTGGACCGAAATTTTTAAAAGCTTCTGTAGGATTTGGAGGTTCTTGTTTTCAAAAAGATATTTTAAATTTAGTTTATATTGCAAAATCATACGGATTAAATGAAGTTGCAGATTATTGGGAGCAAGTAATTATTATGAATGATCATCAAAAAAGAAGGTTTTCAAATAAAATTGTTCAGACATTATATAATACAGTAGCTGATAAGAAAATTACTTTTTTGGGTTGGGCTTTCAAAAAAGATACAAACGATACTAGAGAATCTGCTGCAATTTATGTTGCCGATGACTTAATAAATGAACAAGCTAAAATCTCAGTCTTTGATCCTAAGGTTTCTAAAAATAAAATGCTAAACGACTTAGATTATTTGGAAACAAGAACAAGCCAAGAAAATATTGATGCTTTGAATGTGTTTGAAAATGCTTATGAAGCTTGTAAAGGAGCACATGCTATTGCAATCTTAACAGAGTGGGATGAATTTACAACTTATGATTGGAAAAAGATATACGATTCAATGCATAAACCAGCTTTTGTTTTCGATGGAAGAAATATTTTGAATGCTAAACAATTAGAATCAATAGGATTCGTTTATAATGGTATTGGCTCATAAATTGGTTTTGTAGTATATAAGAATATGAAGTGATAAGAATTTTGCTTCATTCATAAAGGAGAAAAATGAATTGGTACGTAGTTTATACAAAACCGAAATGGGAAAAGAAAGTTGCGGATAAGCTTAATCAGCTGGGAATAGAATGCTATTGTCCCTTAATCACTCAGGTTAAACAATGGTCAGATCGAAAAAAGAAGGTTGAAACGCCACTTTTTAATTCTTATGTTTTTGTGCAATTAACCGATTCAGATCGGAATTTTGTATTTCAAGTTGCTGGTGTTGTTAGATATTTGTTTTGGCTTGGAAAACCTGCAATTGTAAAGGATCAAGAAATTGAAATTATAAAAAAAAGTCTAAAAACAGCAAATATTAGCGACATATCAGTTTCAGCTATCCAGGTTGGCGATAAAATCAAATTAGAGTCAGGAGCATTCAGTAATCAAAATGCAATTGTACAAGAAGTTTCTAATAATTATTATACACTTGTCTTGGAAACATTAGGATGCATTTTAAAAATAAAGTACAAATAACAACGTTGTCAAATTAAAATTAAACAGAAGAGAACCTTTTTTAGATTTTTTCTTCTGTTTTTTTTATTATGTATTTATTTACAGTCTGATTAATAGGTTGTTGTAAATATTCGTTTTTTTGTATTGTAAGTTGTTTGCTAGTATTACGTGAAACCGTATTGAATAACTAGACTTATTATGCTATATTTGCCGAAAATGATTAATTTAGGTATCTGAGTCAGAATTTTGTGACTGAGAACGGCGAAGCCATGAGTTTAAGTGACCAGAATAAATTAAAAAAATATGAAGTTGGAAAATAATGTAAGAATTGCAGTTATAGGCTTAGGTTATGTAGGATTGCCTTTAGCGCGATTATTTGCTACCAAATATTCAGTTATTGGCTTTGATATAAACGAGTCAAGAGTTAGTTCCTTACAATCTGGAACGGACAGCACTTTAGAAGTCGAAGACGATGTTTTACAGAAAGTTTTAGTAAAAAGTAAAGATGAGGGTAAGGGCTTGTATTGTACTACATCAATAAATGATATCAAAGATTGTAATTATTATATAATTACTGTTCCTACTCCTGTTGATAGAAATAATAGGCCAGATTTGACTCCTTTGTATAAATCGAGTGAAACGGTTGGAAAAGTTTTAAAAAAAGGAGATGTTGTTATTTATGAATCAACTGTTTATCCAGGAGTAACAGAAGAACAATGCGTACCTGTTTTAGAAAAAGTTTCAGGTTTAAAATTTAATGAAGACTTTTTCGCAGGATATTCTCCTGAAAGAATCAACCCTGGAGATAAAGAACATACAGTTGAAAAAATTTTAAAAGTTACATCAGGTTCAACTCCCGAAATAGGTTTAAAAGTTGATGCACTGTATAAGTCCGTAATTACAGCAGGAACACATCTTGCGCCTACTATAAAAGTTGCAGAAGCTGCAAAAGTTATTGAAAATTCTCAGCGAGATATTAATATAGCTTTTGTTAATGAATTGGCCAAAATATTTAATTTAATGAATATTGATACCCAAGAAGTATTAACGGCAGCAGCTACTAAATGGAATTTTTTGCCTTTTAAACCAGGTCTAGTCGGAGGGCATTGTATAGGAGTTGATCCTTACTACTTAGCGCAAAGAGCACAAGAATTTGGATATCATCCTGAAATAATTTTAGCAGGAAGACGTTTAAACGATAGCATGGGAGAATATGTCGCTTCACAGATCGTGAAGCTGATGATAAAAAAAGGAATTTCTGTTAATGGTGCAAATTTGTTAATGCTTGGAATTACTTTCAAGGAAAATTGTCCAGATGTCCGTAATACTAAGATTGTCGATGTAATAAAAGCTTTAAAAGATTACGGAATAATGGTTACTGTTTTTGATCCACTTGCTAATATTGAGGAAGTAGAAAGAGAATACAAACTAGAAACTGTAAATATTTTGCCTAAAGAAAAATTTGATGCACTTGTATTAGGAGTAGCCCACTCAGAATTTCTTGAAATTGATTTTTCAAATTTGCAAAAAGACAAAAGTTTAATTTATGATGTAAAAGGAGTTTTAGGATCTTTAGCTGATAATAGGCTTTAAGTTTTAAAATTTCTTTTTTTATTTAAAATATATGAATTCAAATAAATCTATTACACATGTAATTCTGACAGGAGGAGTTGGAAGTAGACTGTGGCCTCTTTCGCGTAAAAGTCGACCGAAACAATATCTTGAAATATTTGATGGAAAATCTTTATTTGAAATGACAGTTGAAAGAAATAGTCATTTAGCAAATAAAGTAATGGTGGTTGGAAATGTTGACAACTTTCAACTAAGTGGTAAAGTAATGGATAAAACAAGTACTTCATATATAAATATTGTTGAAGCTACTCCTAGAAATACTGCTGCGGCTATAGCTTTTGCAGCATTTGCTTCAGAGCCAAATGATATTTTAATTATAACTCCTTCTGATCATATTATTGATTTAATGGAGAATTATAATAAAGCAATAAGTGAAGCGGTCACTAAAGCTGACGAGGGTTTTATTGTGACTTTTGGTGTAGTTCCAACTAAGCCAGAAACTGGTTATGGTTATATAGAAGCTAAGGGAGATAACGTAGTTTCATTTCGTGAAAAGCCAAACGAAACGACTGCAAAAGAATTTATAGCAAAGGGTAATTTTCTTTGGAATAGTGGTATGTTTTGTTTTAAAGCAAGTGTTCTTTTGGAAGAATTAAAACAATTTCAGCCAGATGTTTATAGAAAATCAAAACAGGTATGGGAAGCAAGTAAAGATGGCTTCTTAGATTTAGATTTATCTATGGAAATTCCGTCAATTAGTATAGATTATGCCGTAATGGAAAGAAGTAAAAAAATTAAAGTTGTGCCAGCTTCTTTTTCTTGGTCAGATTTAGGCTCTTTTGAATCTGTTTATGATTATTTAATATCTAAAGGACATCCAACTGATGTTAAGGGTAACATGGTTATTGGATGTGATAAACATACGACCTTTCTTGGTTTAGAAAATACAATTTTTGTCTATACAGATACTGCAAATTTGATTTTGCAGAAAGAGAGTTCACAAGACGTAAAAGATATTTATACCGAATTAGAAAAACAGAATTCAGAATTATTAAAGTAAAGTAATCAAAAAGATAAAATGAAAAAAATTCTTATAACTGGAGGTGCTGGGTTTATTGGATCGCATGTAGTGAGAAGATTTGTTAATAAATATCCAGAATATCACATTTTCAATTTGGACGCATTAACTTATGCAGGAAATCTTGAAAATATTAAAGATATTGAAGATAAGTCTAATTATACTTTTGTAAAAGGGGATATAGTTGATGAAGTTTTCATTAATGAGCTTTTTTCAATTCATAGTTTTGATGGTGTTTTACATTTAGCAGCAGAATCTCATGTTGACCGTTCGATCGAAGATCCTTTAGCGTTTGTCAAAACGAATGTAATTGGTACGATGAACTTGTTAAATGCGGCTAAAAACCAGTGGAAGAATAATTTTGATGGAAAAAGATTCTATCACATTAGTACAGATGAAGTGTATGGAAGTTTAGGGTCAGAAGGATTATTTACGGAAACAACGTCGTATGATCCTAATTCACCTTATTCTGCTTCAAAAGCTAGTTCAGATCATTTTGTTAGAGCTTATGGTGAAACTTATGGTTTGCCTTATGTTTTAACAAATTGTTCTAATAATTATGGATCTTATCATTTTCCTGAAAAATTAATTCCTTTATTTATAAACAATATAATTAATAATAAGCCATTACCAGTATATGGAGACGGAAACTATACTCGTGATTGGTTATTTGTTGAAGATCATGCCATTGCAATAGATTTAGTTTTTCATGAAGGGAAGAATCACGAAACTTACAATATTGGTGGGTTTAATGAATGGAAAAATATTGATTTGGTGAAATTATTATGCCAGATTATGGATCAAAAGTTAGGAAGATTAGAAGGAACTTCTCAACAATTGATCACATTTGTAAAAGATAGACCTGGACATGACTTAAGATATGCAATAGATGCCTCAAAAATTAATAAAGAATTGGGGTGGAGGCCTTCAGTAACATTCGAAGAAGGTTTAGAGAGAACAATTAACTGGTATCTAAATAATGAAGAATGGTTGCAGAATGTTACATCTGGAGCTTATAAAGATTACTACAAAAAGCAATACTCTTAAACAGATTATTCTTACTTAAACTTAATTTTAAGATTAAACAAATCAACATGAAAAAAATAATATACGTTCTTATTCTGTTTTTTACTTTTTTATTTTCCTATAATGTTAAGGCACAAGATATTCTAAAAGGAAAAGACTTAAGTACAATTATGGTAGATTATTTATCTGATGATGACATATCTAAAATTAGTGCACAACTTAAAAGCAATAATACAACAATTGAACAAGTTGAATCAATGGCGCTTTCAAAGGGAATGAGCCAGACAGAATACGACAAATTAAAGATTAGACTTAATGAGTATTCAGCAAAACTAAATAAGGGTACTGAGGAGAAAATTAAAAAACAAGAAGATAAGATTGAGTTTGGAAGAAAACAAGATAAAATTAAAAATGATAAAGTTAAGGATTCAACAAATGCTTTAATTTTTGGATCTGAATTATTTGATAATCCGACTTTAAATTTTGAACCTGATTTAAAGATGGCGACTCCAGTAAATTATGTATTAGGACCAGGGGATGAGTTACAAGTAAGTGTTTATGGTGTTCAAGAGTACAATGCGTCTATACCGGTCTCTCTTGAAGGTAAAGTTGCTATTCAGTACGTGGGACAGATTTCAGTATCTGGAATGTCTATTGAAGCTGCTACCCAAAAGATAAAAGCGGCGATAGCAAAAGTATATAGTACTGTACGATCTGGACAATCTCAGGTAAGCGTTAGTTTAAGTCAAATACGAACAATAAAAATAACAATTGTTGGAGGTAAACAACCTGGAAATTACTCAATTTCTTCTCTAGCAACTGTATATAACGCTCTACATTTAGCAGGTGGTCCAGGAAAAAATGGGAGTTATAGAAATATTGAATTAATTAGAAATAATAAAGTCTATAAGAATATCGATATATATAGATTCTTAGTAAAAGGAGATCAATCCGACAATGTTGCTTTAAAAGAAAATGATGTCATAAGAATTCCAGCGTATAGCCAACGAGTGACTGTAGAAGGTGAAGTAAAGCGTCCAGGTATTTTTGAAATGAAAAAAGGAGAAACTTTTTCGGACTTATTAAATTTTGCTTCTGGTTTTAATGAATTTGCTTATACAGCCTCAGTAAATGTATTACAGAAAACAGGTAAAGAATTTAAAGTTCATGACATAAATGAAAGTGAATACAATTCCTACCTTCCTCAATCAGGAGATGTTTTTAGAATTACAAAAATCTTAAATCGTTTTGAGAATAGGATTAAAATAGAAGGTGCTGTTTTTAGACCTGATTATTACTCGTTTACTGAGGGAATGCGTGTATCTGATTTAATTACTAGAGCTGAGGGGCTAAAAGAAGATGCATACAGTAAAAGAGCACGAATAATTCGTCTAAAGACTGATTTAACAACAGAAATTATGAATGTAGATTTAGATGCTGCATTGTCAGGCGATTTAAATGCAGATCTTGAATTAAAAAGAGAGGATATAGTTACTGTTTATTCTATTTTGGATTTTAGAGAAGAATATAAAGTTACTATTGATGGAGAAGTAAAAAATCCCGGAGAATATGAATATTATGAAAATTTAACTCTAAATGACTTAATTATTCAAGTTGGTGGTTTAACTGGATCAGCATCTAAAAGAGTTGAAATTGCTAGAATGGTAAAATCTGATTTTATAGATGATTCAGATCCAAAACGTATTGAATTAGTTCAATTTGAGATTACTGCGGATAATAATGAACAAGCCAAGAATTTTATTTTAAAACCTTTCGATGTAGTTAATATTCGAAGAATAGCAGTTTATGAAAAGCCACAGATGGTAGTTATAAAAGGTGCCGTTGCATATCCAGGAAAATATGTTTTGGCTAATAAAAAAGAAACTGTTTATAATGTTGTAATGAGAGCTGGTGGACTGACATCTGTAGCTAATTTAGAAGGTATGAAAATTCTTAGGCCTATTAAAGAAGAGCAAATCGAAAAATTAAAAAGCGTTGATTTGAATTTAAAAACAGATACGCTAAATAATAAATTAATAAATAAACTTGAAAATGAATTAAAGTTTTCGACAATTCCAATTAACTGGGAAAAAATAGTAAAGAACAAAAACCACTATTCTAATGTGACTTTGTTTCCTGGTGATGAAATAGAGGTTGCAGTTTACAATGAGGGGGTAAAAGTAACAGGGAATGTACTGTTAACATCTGAAATTCCATATCGAAGAGGAAAAGGATTTAAATATTATATTAATTCGGTTGGAGGAGTTGATAGTAAGGGCTGGAAGAAAAAAGCGTACATTATTTATCCTAATGGAAAAGCAGATGTAACTAAATCATTTTTATTTTTTAGACTTTATCCAAATGTTGAGCCAGATTCGCAAATAGTTGTTCCGGAAAAGCCTGAAACCAAAAAGATGAGTACCGGAGAATGGGTAAGTATAGGAAGTGTATTGACTAGTCTGGCATTATTGATAGTTACTGCTTTTAAATAAAACTTTTTATGAATAATACTGAAAGTAACGAAATGTCGTTAAAAGAGTTAATTGATAATATAAAAGTATGGTATTTTTATCTACTAAAGAAGTGGAAATCTATTCTTATAGCGGGGCTTTTCGGTTCAGTTTTAGGATTAACCTATTCATTTATTAAAAAACCTATTTATACAGCTACTTTATCATTTGCTCTAGAAGATGATAAAACGGCGGGTAATGGATTAGGAAATGCGTTAGGTCTAGCGAGTTCTTTAGGATTAGATCTTGGTGCAGGAGGCGGAAGTATATTTTCAGGGGGAAATTTAACAGAGTTATTCAAGTCAAGATCAATGGTAGAAAAAACATTGTTGACTCCAGTATCAATTAATGGTAAAACTATTTCTTTGGCAGAAATGTATATAGAGGATAATAAATTACGTGAAAACTGGAAAAAAATATCAGATATTAAGTTTTTGCCTAATGAAGACCGTAAAAAATTTAGTCGTGCTCAAGATAGCATTTTGGGGAAAATTTATGATAATTTATCTAACGGAAGTTTGAAGGTAGCTCAAAAAGATAAAAAAGTAAGCATTGTAACGATAGATATGTCCTCTGATGATGAATTGTTTGCTAAATATTTTGTAGAAGCCTTAGTAAAGGAAGTGTCTAATTTTTATATAGAAACTAAAAGCAAAAAAGCAAGGATAAATATGTCTATTCTTGAAAAACAGACAGATTCCATACGTAAAGAATTAAATAGTGCTATTACAGGAGTAGCAATCGCAAACGACAACACATTTAATTTGAATCCGGCACTCAATGTACAGCGAGCACCTTCATCCAGAAGACAAGTAGATGTCCAAGCCAATGGAGCTATATTAACTGAGTTGATTAAGCAGAGTGAATTAGCAAAGGTGACCTTACGTAAAGAAACACCTTTAATTCAGGTAATTGACAGACCAATACTTCCATTGAAAAAAGACTATTTAGGGAAATTTAAAGGTTTGGTATTAGGATCTATTCTGGGAGGAATTCTTATGGTCGCATTTTTAATAATGAAAAAAATAATAAAAACAATTTGATGAAAATTTTAATTACCGGAGGAGCTGGATTTATTGGCTCTAATCTATCAGAATATTTTTTGGCAAAAGGATATAAAGTAGTTTGTTTTGATAATTTTTCAACTGGGCATAGACATAATATAAGTGACTTTTTAAACAATAAGAATTATACATTAATTGAAGGTGATATAAGAAACTTAGAAAGTTGTAGGAAAGCGGTTGATGGCGTCGATTATGTCCTGCATCAAGCAGCATTAGGCTCAGTACCAAGGTCGATCAATGATCCAATTACTACTAATGATGTAAATGTTTCTGGGTTTCTAAATATGTTGGTTGCCTCTCGCGAGGGAAATATTAAGAGGTTTGTGTATGCAGCAAGTTCTTCTACATATGGAGATTCTGAGGCATTGCCAAAAGTAGAAGAAAATATAGGCAAACCATTGTCTCCCTATGCAATAACCAAGTATGTTAATGAATTGTATGCAGAAATATTTAGTAAAACCTATGGATTAGAGACAATAGGGCTTAGATATTTTAACGTTTTTGGTCGTCGTCAAGATCCAACTGGTGCATATGCAGCTGTCATTCCTAAGTTTGTTATGCAATTAATGAAATATGAAAGTCCTATAATAAATGGCGACGGTAATTACTCGAGAGACTTTACGTATATTGATAATGTTATTCAGATGAATGAACTAGCCTTAACAACAAAGGACATTGATGGTGTAAATACCGTTTATAATACCGCATATGGTGACCGAACAACTTTAAACGAATTAGTTAATATATTGAAAGTTAATCTGTCTAAGTTTGATCCCAAGATAAAAGATGTTGAGATTATTCATGGACCATCTAGAACGGGAGATATTCCTCATTCTTTAGCAAGTATAGAAAAAGCCAAACGATTATTGGGATACAAACCTCAATTTTCTATAGAAGATGGCTTAAAGGAAGCAGTTAACTGGTATTATAATAACTTAAAGTAACTTGTTGCGCTGTAATAGTATTTATTAAGATTTGTTGAGTAATATGAAAAAAATTGCCATTATTGGTTTAGGATATGTAGGCTTACCATTAGCAAGATTGTTTGCAACTAAATTTCCTGTAGTTGGATTTGATATTAACAAAAGTCGAGTTTCTGAATTATGTGAAGGAATTGATAGTACTTTAGAAGTAGAAAATGATACTTTAAAGGCTGTCTTGATAGATGAATTAGGGGATGAAAATGGATTGTTTTGCACTACTAAAGTAAAAGATTTAGAAAAATGTAATATATTTATAATAACTGTACCAACTCCTGTTGACAAAAATAATAGGCCAGATCTAACTCCTTTATATAAAGCCAGTGAAACGGTTGGGAAAATTTTGAAAAAAGGCGATATAGTAATATATGAATCTACCGTTTATCCGGGAGTTACTGAAGAAGAATGTGTTCCAATATTGGAAAAAGTGTCTGGTCTTAAGTTTAACAAAGATTTTTTTGCAGGATATTCTCCAGAAAGAATCAACCCAGGCGATAAAGAACACACGGTTGAAAAGATATTAAAAGTTACTGCTGGTTCTACTCCAGAAATTGGACAAGTTGTAAATGAATTGTACAAAAGTGTAATTATTGCAGGAACTCACCTAGCTCCAAGCATTAAAGTTGCTGAAGCAGCAAAAGTTATTGAGAATTCTCAACGAGATATCAATATTGCTTTTGTAAATGAGTTGGCGAAGATATTTAATTTAATGAATATCGATACACATGCAGTTTTAGAGGCTGCCGCAACAAAATGGAATTTTTTACATTTTAAGCCAGGTTTAGTTGGTGGGCATTGCATTGGTGTAGATCCTTATTACTTAGCACAAAGAGCTCAGGAATTCGGGTATCATCCCGAAATTATTCTAGCCGGTCGAAGGCTGAATGACAGTATGGGAGAATATATCGCGTCGCAGGTTATCAAAAATATGATAAAAAAAGGAGTAAATGTAAAAAGTGCAACATTACTAATGTTAGGAATTACATTTAAAGAAAATTGCCCTGATGTGCGAAACACTAAAATTGTTGATGTCGTACGAGCTTTATGCGAATACGGAATTGAGGTTATTATTTATGACCCCTTAGCAAATTCAGAAGAAGTAAAGCATGAATACAATTTAACGATCTGTAATGATTTATCAAAACAAAAATTCGATGCAATAGTATTAGGAGTCGCTCATAGCGAATTTTTAAACTTAAACATTAAAAACTTACAGAAGGATTTAAGTATTGTTTATGATGTGAAAAATTTCTTGAAATCAAGTGTAGACGCTAAACTTTAATATTTCTAAAAAAAGTATAATGAAGCCAAAAATTATAAATTTTCCTAAAATTCAAGATCCGAGAGGAAACTTGACATTTATGCAAAACCCTTCTCAAATTCCATTCGAAATTGAAAGAGTTTTTTGGATTTACGATGTGCCAGGTGGTGAAATTAGAGGGGGACATGCATATAAAGAGCAAATGGAAATTATTATAGCACTTAGTGGGAGTTTTGATATTGTCATTACGGCTATGGATGGTACTACAGAAAAATATTCTTTAAATAGAAGTTATTATGGATTATATATTCCTGCTAAAACTTGGAGGCACATGGAGAATTTTTCGACTAATTCTTTGGCTTTACATATTTCAAGTGCATCTTTCTCTAAAGAAGATTATATAAGAGATTTTGAAGAATTTAAAAGACTAAAAAATGTTTAATGTTGAAGATTGTCATATTGTAGATTTATCCAAAGTTCATAATGATGCTGGAAACATAACAGTTGTAGAAAATAATATAAATATTCCTTTCACAGTAAAAAGGATTTATTATTTATATGATGTTCCTATGGGAGCTGACAGAGGTGGGCACGGTCATTATGATTTGCAGCAATACATAATAGCTGCAAGTGGCTCTTTTACATTCGTCTTAGATGACGGTATTACCAGAAAAGATTTTTTTTTAAATGACCCCTCAAAAGCCTTACATATACGACCTGGCATATGGAGAGAAATTAAAGATTTTTCCAGTGGTTCAATTTGTCTGGTTTTTGCTTCTAGTGAATATAATGAATCAGATTATATTAGAGATTATGTTGAATTTTTAAATTATAGAAATGATACATGCGCTATCTGATGTTCAATCAAAAAATATTGGTGCGGATACTCTTGTCTGGCAGTTTTCAATAATTCTTAAAGATGCAGTTGTAGGAGAAAGATGTAATATAAACTGCAATGTTTTTATTGAAAACGACGTTGTAATAGGTGATGACGTCACGATAAAACCCGGAGTACAAATTTGGGATGGTATTTCTATAGGAAATAAAGTAATGATTGGGCCAAATGTCACTTTTACAAATGATAGAATTCCAATTTCAAAGAATAAAGATTATAAAAACGAGAAAACTATTATCAATGACTCGGTTTCTATAGGTGCAAATTCAACAATTTTGTGTGGTATTGAAATAGGAGCAAAGACATTAATAGGAGCTGGCAGTGTATTAACAAAAAACACCTTGCCATATACAGTTTGGTATGGTAATCCCGCTAAGCATCAAGGTTATATTACAGAGGATTCTGTCTTATTAGATTTAAATTTAAAAGACAGAAAAACAGGAGAAGAATATTATTTAGAAGAATTTAAACCCGTAAAAAAGTAATGATTAAATTTTTAGATATACAAAAAATAAATGCACAATATAAGAATGAATTGCTAGCGACATTTACTAGGGTTTTGGATTCAGGATGGTATATAATGGGGAATGAACTAAAACAATTTGAAATAGAATTCGCTCAATATTGTGGAACAAAACATGCCATAGGTGTTGCAAATGGTTTAGATGCATTAATTTTGATTATTAGAGCATATAAGGAAATGGGGCTTTTTCATGAAGGTGATGAAATTCTGGTGCCTTCAAATACTTACATTGCTAGTATTTTGGCAATTTCCGCAAATAATTTAGTTCCAGTCTTAATAGAACCTGATTTGGATACTTTTAATATCAATCCTTCCTTAATTGAATCTAAAATTACATCAAAAACAAAGGCGATTTTGCCAGTTCATCTGTATGGACAATTATGTGATATGACTGAAATTACTTCTATTGCAAAAAAATATAATTTAAAAGTAATTGAAGATTGTGCGCAGGCGCACGGAGCAATTTTAGAGAATAAAAAGGCGGGAAATTGGGGTGATGCCGCTGGTTTTAGTTTTTATCCAGGTAAAAATTTAGGTGCTTTAGGTGATGGTGGTGCAATTACAACAAATGATGATGAATTGGCAGTATGTATTCGTGCACTTTTAAATTATGGTTCACATGTAAAATATCAAAATTTATATAAAGGAATTAATAGTCGTTTAGATGAATTACAAGCAGGTCTGTTAAAAGTAAAGTTAAATAATTTAGATGAAGAGACAATTAGGAAACGTGCTATTGCAAATAGATATCTTAATGAGATTGGTAATCCAAAAATAATTTTGCCAAAAGTTGCAAATAATTTAGCGCATGTTTGGCACTTATTTGTAGTACGAACAGCGAATCGCAATGATTTACAAACTTATCTACAAAATAAAGGTATACAAACTGTTATACATTATCCTATACCACCTCATAAGCAAGAAGCTTACAAAGAATGGAATAATTTAAGTTTTCCTGTTTCTGAACAAATACATTCGGAGGTTTTAAGCTTGCCTTTAAGTGCTGTATTAAGCATTAAAGAAGTAGATACGATCATTCAGGCTCTTAATGATTATCAATAATGTTAAGTTATGTAAAAAAGAATATTGCTAAATATCCCAATTTTAAGTTTTTTTTAAAATCACCTAAAAATTGGCTATATGCAGCCTATTTAACATTGCGTTTTGTTGATGAATATATGTTTTTTCCTGCCTTTCAAATAAATGGATCGGTAAGAATAAAAGTACAAAAGGAAAGAAACTCTAAGCTAATAATAAAAAACAGATTAATTTTAGAAAGATGGCTGAATGGTGATGGCTGTATCGCACTTTCATTGCAACATAATTCTAGCTGTACTGTAGAAAATGATTTTATCTTGGGGCAGGGGACAAAGATTTACCTGTCTAAAAACGCTAAATTGATATTGCACGGAAAACATATGGAGAGTGGATCTGGAATAACTGCGAATTCGGTTGTTATGGTAAATGAACATCTAGAGATTGGCAAGGATTGTATCATTGCATGGGATACTTTTATTACTGATTGTGATTGGCATGGTATCGAAGGCAAAAAAGCTACAAAAAAAACTTTAATTGGTGATCATACATGGATTGGAGTTGGAGCAAAAATATTAAAAGGTACAATTATAGGTAAAGATTCAATAGTCACTTCTCTTTCTGTTGTTTTAGCTGGTGAGTATCCAGAGAGAGCACTACTTAGTGGAGCTCCAGCTCAAGTACTAAAAACAAATATAGCAAATTGGCATCGAGAAATGTTTTCTACAGATGATGTATAATTTTCTAAAGGTTTCACATTATATAATTATCTATTACAATTGAATCTTCTTAAAACATCCTTCTTTTCTGCTATAATAGCATTTATACGTGTATCGACTGGCTTTATTTCTGGTAAAGTAATAGCAATGTTAACTGGGCCTGCCGGTGTTGCACTAATCGGAGCTTTCTCAAATTTTATAACTATTGTTTTAACCTTTGCAAATGGAGCAATCAATACTGGAGTTGTTAAATACACTGCTGAGTATGAAAAAGATCATGAAAGTTTAAAATCGTTATTTAGTACAGCATTTAGAATAAGCATATATTGTTCAGCATTCATTGGAGTAATACTCTTATTGTTTGGTAATTTATTTTCAAAATGGATATTTGTTACTGATTTGTATGGAAATCCCATAAGAGTTCTTGGTGGTACGATAATTTTGTATTCATTAAATTCTCTTATGATTTCAATTTTGAACGGTAAAAAGGAAATAAAAAAATATACTTTAGTAAATACTACAGGGAGTATTATAGGTCTTATTTTTACTTTGATTTTAGTTTATTTTTTTAAAGTAGAAGGGGCTTTGTATGCATTAGTACTTTCACAATCTATTGTTTTTTTTATTACATTATTTTTAATTACTAAAAGCGATTGGTTTTCTTGGAGCTACTTCAATCGTGCACTAGATAGAGCTATAGCAATAAAATTAAGCCATTATAGTTTAATGGCAATTGTTTCAGCCGCAACGATTCCAGTTTCACAAATTTTATTGCGAAATATTATTATCACAAATATAGGTGTAGATTCCGCAGGATTTTGGCAAGGGATGATGCGTATATCTGATGGATATTTAATGATAATAACAACCTCGTTAAGTACTTATTACTTGCCAAAATTATCCTCCATAAAAGAGGAAGAGGAAATTAGAGATGAAGTTTTTAAAAGTTTTAAAATTATAATGCCATTAGTGGTTTTAGGATGTGTTACTATATATTTTTTAAGATACATAATAATTTCGATTTTATTTACAAAAAGCTTTATTGCAATGCAATCATTGTTTTTTTGGCAACTGCTAGGCGATTTTTTTAAAATTGCTTCTTGGATACTAGGATATATTATGATAGCAAAATCAATGACTAAATATTTTTTAATAACTGAGATTTTCTTTAGTGCTAATTACGTTTTCCTGGGATGGTTGTTAATGAAATATTATAATATAGAAGGAGTTACAATAGCATTCGCCTTAAATTATTTACTTTGTTTATTTTTTATGATTTATGTATTTAGAAAGTTATTGTTCTTAAAGAGAGTCACAAAAAATTAAGCTGTAAACTGTAGGGATTTGATTTTAAATGAGTAAAGAAAAAGTTAAAGTTGCTTTCGTAACCCCATTAATGATTATTGGCGGCGCAGAGTCATATATCATCAATAAATGCAAATGGCTGGTTGAGAATGGTTTTGATGTATTAGTCATTTCAGAAGGCGGAGAAAATGTTTCAAACCTTCCTAAAGAAGCTGTTCATATAAAACTAGAAGGAGTTAGTCTGCCACCTTTGGTATTTACAAATGCACAATACAACAATTTTAAACAAAGTCTGAAAACGATTTTATTAAAGAACAAAGTTAATGTCATTGAGGCTCATAATTCTTATCCTATTGTACACGTCGCTTCTATTTACAAAGAGACTAAAATTCCTTTTTTTGTAAACGTACTATCCGAGTTATCTTACAGACGTAATCCTTTATTAAAAAGTATTACTAAGAAACTCAATGGTTTAGATTTGTATTATACGTTAACACCACAAATGAATGAATATATTGAAGGAGTTACAAAATCAAAATTACATCCCACAATAATACCAATTCCAGTTAAAGCCATTCCTTCCCGTTTAGAAATCTTAGATGAAAAATATGTTTTGTCTGTTAGTAGGTTATCTAACGATAAAGACTATGTAAGATATTTGATTCAGGATTTCTATGAATTATATAAGGTAAATCAAGCGTTTCAGGCTTATAAATTAGTTATTGTTGGAGATGGACTATTATTTGAAGAGCTAAATCAATTAGCAGCTAATATCAATGCTGAAATTGGTAAAGAAGTTATCCAGTTGAAAGGAACAGTAATGGGCAAGGATTTAGAGTTGTTGTTTCAGAATTGTGCAATGTTTGTCGGTATGGGAACTACCCTTTTATTAGCAGCTTCATGCGGAAAACCGTCAATAATCGCAGGATTTACTTCTGAAACTAATAAATATGCATGGGGTTATTGGGGAGAAAATCATTTAGATAAAGATATATTGGTTATAAATGCTCCAGGAGATAGATTACCAATTAGTTTTCAATCTGCAATGCAAGACATAATTGAATCTCACTCTCGTTGCTCAAGTGCAGGTAAAGCTGCTATTGAATTGTTTAATGAGAGCTATAACTATGATTCTATTATGACCTTATGGAAAAATGAATATCAGAAAATCATAGATATTTTTAAAAATAATGAATCGCGTATAGTAAACGAACTTAAAAATTACGAATTGCAATTCCATTTTTATCGTCAAATACGTCAGATAGTCAAATTGTTTAAAATATAATTTGTTGTTTTTTTATTATTTATTAGTAATAAAAATTGATATAAAGTAATTTAGAATAGCTGTAAAAATATTATAATGAAAAAAAATTTAATTGTTTTTGGAACGAGGCCTGAGGCTATAAAAATGGCTCCTCTGGTGCAAGAGTTTAAAAAACATTCTGATATTTTTGAGACAAGAGTTTGTGTAACTGCACAACATAGAGAAATGCTTGATCAAGTGTTAGATTTTTTTAATATTCAACCTGAATATGATTTGAATTTGATGAAGGCTAATCAAAATTTGTATTCCTTAACAGGAGATATTATAGTTGGATTAAAAGAAGTTTTAGAAGATTTTAATCCAGATTATGTATATGTACATGGAGATACTACAACTACTATGGCAGCAAGTTTAGCTTCTTTTTATTCAGGAGCTAAAATTTGTCATGTTGAAGCAGGTTTGCGTACAAATTTTAAACGTACTCCGTTTCCTGAAGAAATGAATAGACAAATCACAGGGAGAATTGCAGACTACCATTTTGCTCCTACTGAAGCTTCTAAAGAAAATCTTTTAAAAGAAAATATAGATTCTCAATCAATTTTAGTAACTGGAAATACAGTAATCGATGCTCTGATTGATAGTTCTAAAAGAGTTGAAGATATTTACAATTCAGAGATAGAAATATTAAAGAAGTTTGTAAAAAAGGATTCAAAAATTATTCTCGTTACTGGTCATCGTAGAGAAAATCATGGAGATGGTTTTATTCGGATTTGTGAAGCACTAAGAGAAATAGCGTTAGGTAATCCTGAAGTAGATATTATCTATCCAGTGCACTTGAATCCTAATGTAAAGGAACCAGTGTATAAAATTTTATCTGGAATCAGTAACATTAAATTAATAGAGCCATTAGCCTACCCTGCTTTTGTATGGTTAATGAGTAAATCGTATTTGATAATAACAGATAGTGGCGGAGTTCAGGAAGAAGCACCAAGTTTAGGAAAGCCTGTTCTAGTTATGCGTGAATCGACTGAGAGACCTGAAGCGGTCCTTGCTGGAACTGTTATATTAGTTGGAACAAATAAGGAGCTTATAATAAATGAGACAAATAAATTACTCCAAGATAATAATGCATACATAAAGATGAGTGTGCTCCATAATCCTTATGGCGACGGTAAAGCGTGTGAACGAATCGTAAATTTCATTTCTATTTTAAAATAAATGACTAATATTTTAGTATACAATCACGATATTCAGAAGTATCCACCAATTCTCACTACTGTAAAAGTATTATTATCTTTAGGTAAAAAAGTTGTTATTGTAGGCTACTGTAGCGATAAAAATACAATTTTAGATTTAGAATCGCAAGGTGTAGTTTATTTTGAAACAATCATAAACGATACAAAAGAAAATAAAATTTTAAAGTTATTTAAATTATTCTTGTACAAAAAAAAAGTTCAGAAAATTGTAAATAAAGAATTTAAAAATGATTCTATTTTATGGCTGTATGGAAATCAAAATATATGGCTTCTTTATAAATTGGTTTTCAAATTTAAATCAATACTTTATTTGTTTGAAACACCACAGCTTAAAGTAGGATTCAGATACAAACTTTTAAGTCCATTTCTTAACTATGTAGCTACCATGCAAAAAGCTTGGAAGGTTGTTTGTTGTGAGTACAATAGAGCGCATATTACTAAAGCATATTTTAATCTGGAAAAAATGCCTATGGTAGTTCCTAACAAGCCTGATTTTGATCTTTCTAAATTAAAAAATGTGATCGATGATAATATAGACGCTATTTTTAAAGACAAAAAGGTAATTTTATATCAAGGAATTTTTAACTATCCGGAGAGACGGCTAGATGAGTTATGTGAATCTGTTCACTATTTGCCAAATGAATATTTAGTATGTATCATGGGGGGAGATGATAGCAATAAAGCTAGGCTCGTCGCTAAATATCAATCTGATCGAGTAGTTTTTTTACCATTTAAATCGGCGCCCTATCATTTAGAAATTACAAGAAAAGCTTACATAGGTTTTCTTTCATATTTTTCGCAACAGGGTTCAATTGAAACGGCAATAAATACACTTTACTGTGCCCCTAATAAGATTTTTGAATATTCTTGTTTTGGGATACCAATGCTTGCAAATGATGTGCCTGGACTCTCTAATTTATTTGACAAATATAATGCAGGGAAAGTCGCCCCGGAATTCAAGCCACAAGAAATCGCTAATGTAATTTTACAGATTGAAAAAAATTATGGTGAGTTTAGTAAAGGGGCATTCTCGCTCTATGACTCGGTTAATATTAAGTCTTTGATTTCTAGTTTGATAGATTAATGAAGTGTTGATGGATTTTTTTAGTTTACCATATTTATTTTTAATTCTATGCTATGTTTTTTTATATTTTTACGAAAAAAGCGCAAAAGAGTCAAACAATAAAGTTAAAGCGGGATTTTTAGGAGCTTTACTTTTTGTCTTTTTCTTTGGTTTTAGAGGATTTATAGGGAGCGACTGGTTTAATTATGAAAATTACTACTCAGAGGCAACTCTAGATGTTTGGACAGCTTTTGATTATGAGGTAGGTTTTTCATTTTTGGTAAAATTATTCCATGATTTAGGATTTCAGTATTCATTCTTTGTATTCTTTATAACACTTATACAAACAATACTTTGGCATCGATTTTTAAAACGACAATCATATAATATTTCGCTAGCATATATTGTCCTGATAAGTTGTTTCCCTTTATTAATTATTGATTTATTAAGAAATTTTACTGCTATTTTGATAGCAGTTCAATCGATAGAGTATATTAATAAGAATCAAAGAATTAAAGCTTTTCTCATTATTCTGTTGTCTATGAGTTTTCATTTGACAGGGTTTGCTTTCTTATTTCTCTTTTTATTGAAACGAAATTATTTTAATAAAAAGATATTGATTGTCTTATTGTTTCTGGGAATCATAGTTTATTTTCTTCAAATTCGTTTTGTAGATGGAATTGTAGCTTACTTGGGGGGAGTACTTGGGGGAAGATTTGAATATTTAGCAGGTACTGTAACGGAATCCGACGTTTCTTATGGAATAAGATTTGGAATACTTGAAAAGATTTTCTTATTCATTTTGGTACTAATTAACTATAAACATGTAGTGAATAATAAATTATTATCACCAATATATTTTAATAGTTTTTTTTGTTATTGTTTTATCCAACTCTTTTTCAGTACATCAGAAGCTATGATCAATAGGTTTGCGCTCTTATTTTTTTGGGCTTATTTGATAGTACTTTGTAATTTAAAAAATTTAATTAAAAACAAAGAAATAAGAAACAATGTTGTGTTGCCAATTGTAATGTTTTGTGTTTTAAAAACCTATGTAACATTTAATAATCCTTTGTACAGATATAGTAATGTCATTTTTAGTAATGAATCATACTATGACCGAGCATTAATTAGGGATGAGTTTTATGAGTCAAAAGACTAAAATTAATTTTAGATGGAAAATATTATATAATGAAAGTATTACAAATTATAACTTCCTTATCTGTTGGAGGAGCAGAAAAATTAATTGCGGATAGTGTTCCTCTATATCAAAATAAGGCGTTAGAGATGGATGTACTTTGTTTAAATAACAGAAAGACTCCATTTTGGATAAATCTCGAGAATAATAGTAGTGGAAAAGTAATTGGCCTTACTTCTAAATCTATTTATAATCCATTTTTGGTTTTTAAAATTATTCCTTACTTAAAAAAGTATGACATAGTTCATTTGCATTTATTTCCAACTTTATATTGGGTAGTAATTGCAAAGTATATTTCTTTTTCTAAAATTAAATTGGTTTATACAGAACATAGTACAAATAACAGAAGAAGAGAAAAGCAGATTTTTAAGTTAATTGATCGTATTATTTATAAGAAACTTGATAAGATTATTTGTATAACAGATGGGGTTAAAAAAAACTTGGAGACTCATTTAAAATTTGAAAAAGGAATTAGCGTTATTAATAATGGAATAAATACTAATCAATTTGAAGCAGTTATAAAGAATGAAACTTTCAATTTTTTTAAAAAAGAAGATTTTAAATTAATACAGGTTTCAAGTTTTAGGAAACAAAAAGATCAGGTAACATTAATTAGAAGTCTAAGACATTTACCTAATAATGTTAAGCTAATTTTAGTTGGAGAAGGAGATTTGATAGACAAAAATAAAAAATTGACAGAAGAATTAGGTCTTCATGACCGTGTTGTTTTTTTGGGAAATAGATTTGATATTCCCGAGTTGTTACAGTACAGTGATGTGGTGGTATTGTCTTCAGAATATGAAGGATTTGGTTTAGCAATCGTTGAAGGGATGGCATCAGGTAAACCTGTTATTGCAAGCAATATTGATGGTGTCAAGGAAATTGTGGAAGGTTATGGTTTGTTATTTGAAAAAGGGAATGATGAGGAACTTGCACAATTAATATATAAATTATTTGATGACATTGAGTTTTATCATAAAAATGCTCAGCAATGTCTTGAAAGGTCAAAAGATTTTAGTATTAATAAAATGATAAAAAGTTATATCAATATATATAAATCACTATTATGAATAAACTGACACTGTGGTTTTTGTTGATTTTTGTTTCATGTAATTCTCAACAAAAAAAAGAAGTAACCTTTAATTATAAACAGGTTAAAAAAAATAGCAGCTATTTATATGTCCCATCAAGTAAAATAAAATTTTCATCTTTAGAAAATTATTTGCCAAAGAATTATGTCAAAGATGGATCGGTAGATTATAGTATCTATCTCCAAAAAGGAATTGATGAAAATAAATGGATCTCATTTCCAGACTTTCCAGTTTTGATAGGAGAAAAAGGGTTGTCGTTAAAAAGCAATTCCGTTTTGTTGTTTAAGAAAAATTCTAAGTTAATATTGCAAAAAAATGCTCTTACAAATTACCAAATACTAGATCTTCGAAATATTGAAAACGTTAAAATATACAATGCCAAACTAATTGGAGACCGATTTGAACATTTGGGAACAAAAGGAGAGTGGGGAATGGGAATTAGTATTTTGTCTTCTAGGAACATTACTATATATAATCCCGAAATCAAAAATTGTTGGGGTGATGGTGTTTATATAAGTAAGATTTCGGTAAAAGAATCTGAAAACATTACTATAAAAGGAGGTATTATTGATAACAATAGACGTAATGGAATATCGGTTATTAGCGGAAAGAAAATTAATATTTCAAATATTGTTTTGTCAAATAGTAATGGAACTCTTCCAATGGCAGGAATTGATATAGAACCTAATACTAATGAAGATGTATTAGAGGATATAAATTTAAAAAATGTTAAAACATTTAATAATGCAGATGCCGGAGTAGCTGTTATCTTATTAAATATGATCGGAAAAAAAGATAAAAATGTGACAATTAATATTGATAACCACATTGACCAGTTTTCTAAAAATAGTTTTTTAATGGGAGGAAATAGACTTTCATATCCAGAAAATATTAAAGCTTTGCGAGGAGAAATAAATGTAAAAAATTCTCAATGGAATGATAGCGAAAATAAACTATTAATGGCAAGTGATTTTAAATATATACCCAAATATAAATTTTCTAATCTTAAAATAAATACTAAAGGGAAATTGGATATTGAACAAACGGAAATGAAAAAGAAACAGCTACGGGATCGTATTATACCAGTTAATTAATTCCGTATATAGTTAAAAAAAAATAGACAATGAACCAAATTACATCTGATAAAAGTAAACAAAAGCTTATACGTATTACAACCGTTCCTATTTCCCTCAAAACACTGTTAAAAGGACAGCTTAAATTTATGTCTTCTCATTATCAAGTTTTAGGAATTTCATCAAAAGGTAGTGAACTTATAGACGTTTCTTTAAATGAAGAAATTGAAGTTTTGGATGTTGACATGACAAGGAGAATTTCTCCCTTACAAGATTTGAAATCATTATATAAATTGTATAAAATTTTTAAAAAAGAGGCCCCCTTTATTGTTCATTCGCACACGCCTAAGGCAGGAGTAGTTGCTATGTTGGCAGCAAAACTCGCAGGAGTACCTCATAGATTGCATACTGTTGCAGGTCTTCCGTTGATGGAAGCTACTGGAAATAAAAGAAGGTTGTTAAATGCAGTAGAAAAATTAACTTACAATTGTTCGACTCAAGTATATCCAAATTCAAAAGGTTTGCGCGATTTTATACTGGAGAACAAATTTGTTAATGAAAAGAAATTAAAAGTTTTAGGTAGCGGTAGTTCGAATGGGATTAACACAAGTTATTTTGATCCCGAAATTTTTTCTTTAGAAGAAAAACAACAATTGAAGATTGAATTTAATATTGATTCTAATGATTTCATTTTTATTTTTGTTGGACGACTTGTTGCTGATAAAGGTATTAATGAATTGATAGAAGCATTTGTAAATTTGAGCGACAGTTTTTCAAATGCTAAATTGCTGTTAGTTGGTGCATTTGAAAATGAATTGGATCCGTTAAAAACTATCACTTTTGATAAAATAAAAAATAATCCAAATATTATTTCTGTAGGGTTTCAACAAGATGTCCGACCTTATTTATCAATTAGTGATTGCCTTGTTTTTCCAAGTTATAGAGAAGGATTTCCTAATGTTGTAATGCAAGCAGGTGCAATGGGGCTTTCATCCATTGTTTCAAATATTAATGGCTGTAATGAAATTATTGTCGAAGGTCAAAACGGAACAATTATTCCAGTCAAAAATAGTGAAGCATTATATCATAGTATGAAAAAAATGATTGCAGATCGAAATTGGAATAATAATTTGAGGGTAAATTCAAGAAACATGATTGTGTCACGTTATGATCAATTGATGATGTGGAATGTAATTTTGGAGGAGTATAAAAGATTGGAAAAGTATGTATAAAACATTTTTTAAAACGATTGTTGATGTTATTGTGTCAGCAGTCGGATTTTTGGTTTTGAGCCCTATTTTTATTATTGTTACAATATGCCTGTATTTCTCAAATGATGGTAAACCTTTCTTTTTTCAATTACGTCCTGGAAAAGATGGTAAAATTTTTAAAATAATGAAATTTAAAACCATGAATGATAAAAAAGATACTAATGGAGAATTACTTCCTGATGCAGAGCGATTAACTAAAACAGGTAAATTTGTGCGAAAAACATCTTTAGATGAGTTGCCCCAGTTGTTAAATGTTTTAAAAGGAGATATGAGTTTAGTTGGACCTAGACCATTGCTGCCAGAGTATTTATTACTTTATAATGATTTTCAGAAACAGAGACATAACGTGAAGCCAGGCATTACAGGGTGGGCGCAAATTAATGGTAGGAATGCAATTTCATGGGAAGATAAGTTTAATTTGGATGTTTGGTATGTACAGCATTTATCTGCTTTGCTTGATCTGAAAATAATTTTAAGAACTATCAGGAAAGTTGTGAAAAGTGAAGATATTACTGCTGCTAATTCCGTAACAATAGATAGATTTAATGGAGGAAACTAAATTTTTATATGGTGCAAGTGGTCACTGTAAAGTTATAATTGATATTCTAAATGGTAACAATGTAAAGATAAAAGCTATTTTTGATGACAATCCAAGGGACAAGCAACTAAACAGTATACCTGTTTTTGAGACTGATCAATTAAAGAATTTAACAGATGGAGAAATTATTGTATCTATAGGAGATAATAAAACTAGAAAGAAAATAGCTTCCTTATTAAAGTTGTCATTTTTTACCGCAATACATAAAAGTGCAATTATATCTGAAACATCTAGTATAGGAGAGGGTACTGTCATAATGCCAAATGCAGTTGTAAATGCAGATTCTGTAATAGGAAAGCATTGCATTATTAACACCAGCGCTGTTATAGAACATGACTGTAAAATTAATGATTATGTACATATTTCGCCTCAAGTTGCTTTAGCAGGAAATGTCACAGTAGGCGAAGGAACACATATTGGAATAGGTGCTTCTGTAATTCAAGGAATCATTATTGGAATTGGTGTAACAATTGGTGCTGGAGCAGTAATCATAAATGATGTTCCCGATTACGCTGTCGTAGTAGGAAATCCAGGTAATATTATAAAATATAATTTAGACATATGAGTCAGTCAAAAATATGGTTATCATCTCCACACATGGGAGGAACAGAACAAAAATATGTTCAAGAAGCTTTTGAAACTAACTGGATAGCTCCCTTAGGACCAAATGTAAATGGCTTTGAAAAAGATATTGAAAATTATCTTGAAGAGCAAGTTTTTGTAGGAGCATTAAGTTCTGGTACATCGGCTCTTCATTTAGGTCTAATTCTTTTGGATGTTAAATCTGAAGATGAGGTAATTTGTCAGAGCATGACATTTTCAGCATCTGCTAATCCAATATTGTATCAAGGAGCAATACCTGTTTTTGTAGATAGCGAGTTAGATACTTGGAATATTTGTCCTATAGCTCTAGAAGAAGCAATCGAAGACAGAATTTTAAAAGGAAAAAAACCAAAGGCTATTATTGCAGTTCATTTGTACGGTATGCCTTATAATGTGGATGAAATACATCGAATCGCTAATAAATATAATATTCCAATTTTGGAGGATAGTGCAGAAGCATTTGGAAGTTTGTATAAAGGAAAAAAATGTGGGACATTTGGAAAAATTGCCGCTCTATCTTTTAATGGGAATAAAATTATAACAACTTCCGGCGGAGGTGCGTTAGTTAGCAAAAGTAAAGAAATAAAAGACAAAGCAGTTTTTTTTTCAACTCAATCTAGAGATAATGCCCCTCATTATCAGCATAGTGAAGTAGGGTATAATTATCGAATGAGTAATATATGTGCAGGGATAGGTCGCGGACAAATGGAAGTGCTAAATGCGCATGTAGAATTGCGTAGAAAAATGCATGATTTTTATGTAGAGTATTTTAAAGATATAGAATCAGTTTCTATTCTGAAAGAACCAAGTGGTGATTATTACTCTAATCATTGGCTTTCTGCAATACTTATAGATGCTGAAAAAAATGCTCAAAAGACTGCAGAAGATTTAAGATTAGCTCTTGAACTCCAAAATATAGAAAGTCGACCTTTATGGAAGCCAATGCATAAGCAACCAATTTTTGAGAAGTATCCTTATTATGGAAAAGATGTTTCAGAAAAATTATTTGAAAAAGGATTGTGTCTTCCTTCCGGTTCTAACCTGAAAGAGGAAGATAAAAAAAGAATAAAGGACGTTTTTGATGCTTTCTTTAAATAAAGAAACTTAATACTATTAAAATAATAACAGCAAAGTCAGTTGAAGTGAAGTTAGAAAAAACATGTATAAAAGATTTGATTATTATTGAACCGCTTGTTTTTCAGGATGAACGAGGAGTTTTTTTTGAATCATATAATAAAATGAAATTTCATGATCTTGGTGTTGATGTAGAATTTGTTCAAGACAACCAATCATTTTCCAAATATGGAACGTTAAGAGGATTACATTATCAAAACCCTCCTTTTGCACAAACTAAGTTAGTGCGCGTCTTAGAAGGTGAAATCATTGATATTGCTGTAGATTTAAGAAAAGATTCACCTACTTACGGAAAATCTTTTAGAATATTACTTTCATCTGAAAACAAAAAGCAATTGTTAGTTCCTCAAGGATTTGCTCATGGATTTTCAGTTATTAGCGAAACGGCATCAGTAATGTACAAATGTGATCAGTTTTATAATAAAGCTTCCGAAGGAGGCATCAAATATGATGATCCTTTTCTAAACATTGATTGGGGAATGGATTTGGATGATGCAATCGTTTCTGAAAAAGATCAAATTCTTCCTTTTATAGAAAATTGTAATAGTTTATTTTAATGAAAAAAATTCTTGTGACAGGAGCAAATGGACAGTTAGGATCAGAATTTTCATTTTTATCATTAAAATATCCAGAGTATGAATGGATTTTTGCAGATAGAACAAGAATTACGTTAGACAATCTAGATCTTTTGCCTAACCAATTAAATGAAATTAAGGCAGATGTGATTTTAAATTGTGGAGCTTATACTGCGGTTGATAAAGCTGAAATAGAAAAAGATTTGGCTTTTACAGTAAATTCTTCGGCAGTAGAAATAATTGCAAAATATGCTTCAGAAAATAATATAAAGTTAATTCATGTATCCACCGATTATGTTTTTGATGGCACTTCGTCAGTCGATTTAACTGAAGAAGCATTGACAAACCCTATTAATGCGTATGGAGAAAGTAAATTGGCAGGAGAGATTGCATGCATTAGACAGAATCCAGACTCTATTATTATTAGAACTTCTTGGGTATACAGTAAGTTTGGAAATAACTTTGTAAAAACCATGCAACGCTTAATGCAAGAAAGACAAGAGATAAGTGTTGTGAATGATCAAGTTGGTTCACCAACTTATGCAGCTGATCTAGCGCAGGCAATGATCGATATTGTTAATTCACCGAATTGGATTTCAGGAATATATAACTATTCTAATGAGGGAGAGATAAGCTGGTACGAATTTGCTCTAAGTATTAAAGAGTTGGGAAGTTATAATTGTAAGGTAAACGGTATCCCATCTTCGTCTTATCCAACTCCAGCAAAAAGACCAAACTTTTCACTGTTGGATAAAAAGAAAATAAAGACAATTTATAAGTTGAAAATTCCACATTATAAAGAAAGTTTAGAAAAAATATTTATATAATAAAAGGCTGAGTTTTGTATTCTATTTAGAATCGGAACCTTTAGAAACTAAAATTAAAATTTATGAAAGGGATTATATTAGCTGGAGGTTCTGGCACAAGATTGCATCCATTAACTTTAGCGGTTAGTAAGCAGTTAATGCCAGTATATGATAAACCTATGATATACTATCCATTGTCAACTTTGATGATGGCAGGAATTAGTGAAATTTTGATAATCTCGACACCTCATGATTTACCTCATTTTAGAAAACTTCTGGGTGATGGACGAGCGATTGGTTGCAAGTTTAGTTATGCAGAACAACCAGATCCAAATGGTTTAGCTCAGGCTTTTGTTATTGGAGAAGAGTTTATAGGTAAAGACAAAGTAGCCTTAGTATTAGGAGACAATATCTTTTTTGGAACAAATATGCCACAACTTTTAAAGGATAATGCTAATCCAGATGGAGGTGTAGTTTTTGCTTATCACGTTGCAGATCCGGAAAGATATGGAGTGGTTGAATTTGATGAAAATAAAAATGCCATTTCTATAGAAGAAAAACCTCTGGAACCAAAATCAAATTATGCTGTTCCAGGACTATATTTCTATGATAATTCTGTTGTAGAAATTGCCAAAAATATAAAACCAAGTGCTCGTGGTGAATATGAGATTACGGACGTCAATAAAGTTTACTTGGAAAAAGGAAAATTAAAGGTTGGAATATTAAGTAGAGGAACTGCTTGGCTAGATACAGGTACTTTTAATAGTTTGATGCAAGCAGGACAATTTGTTCAGGTGATTGAAGAAAGACAAGGACTAAAAGTTGGTTGTATCGAAGAAATTGCGTGGAGACAAGGTTTTATTAATGATGAACAACTTGAAAAGTTAGCACAACCACTGTTAAAATCTGGATACGGATCATATTTAATAGATTTTCTAAAACAAAAGAAAAAAAGTGTTAAAATTTAATTTGTATCTTTAACTAATTATTTAAAATCTTTAATTTGTATTTTTATAGAAATGTCGAATTAAAGGCACTTAAAAAAAGCACAATTGAATACAGACAAACCAAATAATATAACATCTTTGTTATATAATACGTTTTCGCCAAGAAATCTTCGGGCAAATATCAATAATCTAAGTTATTTACCTAGATGGATTATTGTTGCTATAGATGTAATGGTTTTGGTTTTTTCATTTTGTCTTACCTATTTGCTTTTTGAAGGTACAGCAATAGGATATCTCATAACTTCTCATAATTTTTTCTTTGTTGCAGGATTAATTATCGCCAATGTATTTTTTTTCTGGCTTTTCAGAACTTATTCAGGGATTATTAGACATTCGTCTTATATAGATGCAATAAAATTGTTGTTTTCACAGATGTCTGTTCTTGTATTTTTCTTATTTATAAATTTAGTATTTGAATTATATACTGGGCACAAAGCTTTTTTGAATACTGCGCTTTTTATAAACTTAGTGTTATCCTTTTGCGGACTTTTTTTATATCTTGTAGTGGTAAAACAGACTTTTGAAATGTATTTTTCAGAAAAAGCTACTAGCAAGTTAATTAGAACTGTAATTTATGGTACAGATGCGAATGCGATTTCTGTCGCAAATGCTTTAAAATTTGAAACACCATCTAGATTTAAAATTGTTGGTTTTGTTGATAAGAATAATCAGAATGCATCTAAACGCATGCTTGATCTGCCAATCTTAATTTTAAGAAAAAAACTTCCCGCTTTAATGCGTTCTGTTGCTGCTGAAGGTGTAATTATTGCCGATAAGAGCTTAACAAAAGAGGAACAACTTATTATTGTTGATCAATGTTTAGAATTTAATTATAGAGTATATACTGTTCCACTTATATCAGATTGGGAAAATCAAAAAGAAATTTCTCAAAAAGTAAAAAATATTCAAATTGAAGATTTGCTTGAGAGAAAACCGATAGTTCTAGATAGTAAATCAATTTCTAAACAATTAAAGGACAAAACAATTTTAATTACTGGAGCCGCAGGATCTATTGGAAGTGAAATTGTAAGACAGGTTTTGAATTTCAATCCAAAAAATGTAATTATTTTGGATCATGCAGAGACGCCATTACACAATTTGTGCTTAGAAACTCAGACAATGAATTTCAGTACAAAGATTGTAGCAGTAATTGCGGATGTAAGGAGTAAGAAAGCTTTGGAAAAAGTTTTTAAAAATTACAATCCGCATGTTGTTTTTCATGCGGCAGCTTATAAGCATGTACCTTTAATGGAGGAAAACCCTTCTCAGGCAATTCAAACTAATATTAAAGGAACTAAAAACCTAGCAGATTTAGCTTGTAAGTATCATGTAAAGAAATTTGTAATGGTTTCTACAGACAAAGCTGTGAATCCAAGTAATGTAATGGGGGCAAGTAAGCGTATCGCAGAAAAATATGTACAGTCTCTATTCTTAAAAAATCAAAGACAGAATGTTGAAGGCGGGACGAAATTCATTACAACTCGTTTTGGAAATGTTTTAGGCTCAAATGGTTCTGTTGTTCCATTATTTACTAAACAAATTGCAGAGGGAGGTCCAGTAACAATTACGCATCAGGACATTATACGTTACTTCATGACAATTCCTGAAGCTTGTCAGCTTGTATTAGAAGCGGGAGCAATGGGTAACGGTGGTGAAATCTATATTTTTGACATGGGAAAACCGGTTAGAATTATTGATTTAGCTAGAAAAATGATCAAATTAGCTGGTTTCATTCCAGATAAAGAAATTAAAATTAAAATTGTTGGTTTAAGACCTGGAGAAAAACTTTATGAAGAATTATTAAATGATACTTCTAAAACTCTTCCAACATATCATAATAAAATTATGATTGCACAAGAAATCCAAGACGAGTATGAAAATCTACATAATGAGGTTAATGAATTAATAGGAATTGCTGATTTTTACGAAAATGATGATATTGTTGCGAAGATGAAAAAGATAGTTCCAGAATTCAAAAGTATGAATTCAACTTTTGAAGTTTTAGATAAATAAGATCAAACGAAAATAAATTCAAATATAATCAAGAGGTGTTTTTTTAAACGCCTTTTGACATTTTTAAACAAATTTTAAAATGTTAAAAATCTTGTTAAATTTTGTGAATTAAGATTTTTAAGCCCCCTGAAATGGATTATAAGAATACAAACGACTGGCTGTTTGAAATAACACCGAAGAATAAATTTTTCTCGCTTAATTTTAAAGAAATTTGGCAGTATCGAGATTTACTTATGCTCTTTGTAAAAAGAGATATTATCACAGTTTATAAGCAAACAGTTTTAGGGCCTTTATGGTATTTAATACAGCCTTTATTTACTTCGATAACCTTTACGATTATTTTTAATAACGTAGCTGGAATTAAAACAGGTTCCATACCGCCATTCTTATTTAATTTGGCTGGAATTATGGTTTGGAATTATTTTACTGCTTGTTTAAATGGAACTTCAGATACATTTAAATCCAACGCAGGAATATTTGGGAAAGTATATTTTCCTCGAATTATTACTCCTTTATCAATAGTAATTTCGAACTTAATTAAATTTGGAATTCAATTTGGTATATTTATTTTCTTTTACATTTTCTTTTATTTTCAAGGAGCAGATTTAATCTTAAATGTATCAATACTATTTTTCCCAATCTTAATTTCATTTATGGGAATTTTGGGGTTGGGTCTAGGTATGATGATTTCTTCAATGGTTACAAAATATAGAGATTTAAATAATTTAGTTGGTTTTGGGGTACAGCTGCTAATGTATATATCTGCCGTAATGTATCCGATGGAATTAATAAAGGAAAAACTTCCAAATTTTGGTTGGATTGTAGAATACAACCCATTGGCTTATATTATAGAAACTTCTCGTTATATGCTTTTAAATATTGGGAGCATATCAACTTTAGGTTTAATATATTCAATGATAGTTACAATTGCGGTTTTCTTTATTGGATTATTAATTTTTAATAGAACAGAAAAAAGCTTTATAGATACTGTATAAATGAAAGACATCATATTAAAAGCTGAAAATATTTCTAAACAATATCGTTTAGGTCAAGTTGGAACAGGTACTTTAAGCCATGATATAAATCGTTGGTGGTACAAAATTCGAGGAAAAGAAAATCCATATCTCAAAATAGGAGATATTAATGATCGCTCTACAAAAGGAAATTCAGATTATGTTTGGGCTTTACAGAATATTGATTTTGAAGTTGAAAGAGGAGAAGTTTTAGGGATTATTGGAAAAAATGGTGCGGGAAAGTCTACACTTTTAAAAATTCTTTCAAAAGTTACCGCACCAACAACAGGTAGTATAAAATCTCGAGGACGTATAGCTTCTTTACTAGAAGTTGGAACAGGTTTTAACGGTGAAATGACAGGAAGAGAAAATATATTTCTTAATGGAGCCATTTTAGGAATGACTAAAAAAGAGATTACTTCTAAACTGGATGAGATCATTTCGTTTTCAGGATGCGAACGTTATATAGACACTCCTGTAAAAAGATATAGCTCAGGAATGACAGTTCGTCTAGCGTTTGCTGTCGCGGCTTTTTTAGAGCCTGAAATTTTAGTTGTAGACGAGGTTTTGGCAGTGGGCGATGCAGAATTTCAGAAAAAGGCTATTGGAAAAATGCAGGATATTTCTAAAGGTGAAGGAAGAACAGTTTTGTTTGTGAGTCATAATATGGCAGCGGTTAAACAATTGTGTACTCGTGGAATCGTTTTAGAATACGGAAAAGTAGTTTTTAATGATACAAGTCATAATGCAGTTGACTTCTATTTATCTCAAAATTCAGAAAAAAACGAACAATTATTAGAAGAAAGGACTGATAGAAAGGGGTCAGGTAAAATTAAAATTAAGGATTTATACTTTGTTGATAATAAGATGAATGAAGTAAGCCAAGTTATATCAGGTGAAGAATTAAACATTTGTTTTGAAATTGATAAATTGATAAATATTGATTTTAATAAATTGCGTGTTGGTATAAATTTTATCGACCAAAATGAGAACATTTGTTTATCATTCTTAAGTGATGAAATGAATACAAATTTTTCATTTTTAGAAAAGTCAAATGTTTTCAGGTTAGAAATTCCAAATTTATATTTACGAGCTGAAATATACAATATTAGGATTCTTTTGGCTGAAATTGATTTTGAGGAGAATAACTTTTTAGATGTTGTAGAGAATGTAAAATCTTTAGAAGTTCTACAAGGTTATATTTGGGAGAATGGTAAATTTAATCGTAAAGGCAGTTATGCGATATTGCCAGGTAATTTTTTGCCATATGGAAAAAAATAGAAAAAAAATGCTAGTAATTGGTATTGGGCAGTCTAATTTCTTAAATCAACTATATGGTGAAATCCTAAAGATTAATAATAGCTTCAGTTTTCATATTGATAGATGTACGCATTTGCCAAATGATAACTATAATGAAAGCAATTCTGTTTTCAAAGAAAATCTAGATTTTGAGCAATACTATAAAAGTATCTCTAAATGGAGAAGAATACTGGTTCTTTTAAGGTCATTCAAAAAAAAATTTTATAAAGAAACTTTTCTTTTTGAATTAAATCAAAAAAAGACAATTCGAAAAGCACTAAAAGTATGTATGAGATATGCTTTGAAAGAGCATGTCTATGAAAATTATATTAAAACAAAAAAATTTGACGTGCTTCATTTTCACTTTTGCTCATCTTATAATTTAGAATATCTTCATTTTGTAGAAAATGAGACTAAAGTAATATGTAGTTTCTGGGGTTCAGATTTATATAGAATGGGCAATATTTATAATAACTATTATGTTGGCAAAGCTTTAAATAAAGCTACTTTAATCACAGTGCAATCACCTGAAATGGCTTTAGTAATTAAAGCTAAGTATGGCATGCATCTAAGTGATAAAATTAAAGATGTAAGATTTACAATTAGTACTGCAATTTATAATGCAATTAATTTAAATAGAAGTAATAGAGAATTATTAACTAAGTTCAAAGAAAAATATAAAATAAAGAATTATTTGGTGGCTTTGGGGCATAATGCTTTTAAAGAGAATAATCATTTGAAGATGATTCACGTTTTAAATAATTTACCTGAGGAATATAAAAATAAAATAAGTTTTGTTTTGCATTTGGGTTACGGAGGAGAGCCGCAATATCTTAAAGAATTGGAAATTGCAATTAAACGGTATAATAGTTTAGATATTATAATTATTGATGATTTCCTTACACCTGATGAAATTTCTAAATTACGTTTAATTACAAATGTTATGATTCAAGCTCCTGAAAGTGACGCGTTGAGTGCAGCAATGACTGAGGTATTATATGCTGGAAATAATGTAATTGCTGGTGGTTGGTTACCATATGGTATATTAAGACGAAACAATATTCATTTTGAGGAAATTGATAAATTTGAAGAGTTGCCTCTAAAACTTAAAAAATCAATAGATAATTTAGAATATAATGCGAATACAGGAATAACTAATATGCAAAATATTGAGGCTTTTCTATTTCCTGAAAGAACATCTAATGATTGGATTAATTTATTTAGTTCTATTTGTGAATAAATCCTTAATTTCCATAATTGTACCAACTTATAATCGAGCGCATCTTATAGGAGAAACACTCGACTCAATTTTAATGCAAACTTATCAAAACTGGGAATGTATTATTGTTGACGATGGCTCAACCGATAATACTGTTGAGGTAATTAATGAGTATGTTAAAAAAGATAATCGTTTTCAGTTACACCATCGCCCATTGAATGAAATAGCTGGTGGAAATGCTTGTAGAAATTATGGTTTTGAATTAAGTAAAGGAGAGTTTATTAACTGGTTTGATGATGATGATATTATGTTGGAAACCTTTCTTAGTAAGAAGCTCGAATTGTTTTCTGAAGAAATTGATTTAGTTATTTGCTCAGGTGCATATAGTGATCACAGTTTAAAAATACTACAAAATATTGATCTAGAAATAAGATCTAATTTGTTTAAAGATTATGTTCTGTGGAAACTCCAAATTCTAACCCCATCAATTCTATTTAGAAGACGTTTTCTAAATAAAAAAGATCTGTTCAATGTAACTATTGCGAGGGGCCAAGAGGCAGAACTTTTTTCAAGATTATTCTATAATTTGAGCCCAAATAAATTTGCCATTCTAAATGAATCATTGTTTTTGTATCGCCAACACATTCAAACAAAATCGTCTGCAAACTTTAATTATGTAAAACTATTTGAGGAATCTAGAATGATAATTGCAATCGAGAATTTGAAGAAAAGTATTCAATTAAATGACTTAGAGTTAATGAGGCATTATTATTTGATTATAGTACATTCATTTTTTAGAGGATTGGACCAAAAACATTTAAAAAAAAGCTGTTTTATTGTACAAAGAGCTAGTATTCAATTTTATTTAATAAACAAAAAAATAGGAATTGAGTTCTTTTTAAGCGCATGTCTCTTTATCTTAATTAATAGAGGTAGCTATAAAGTTGAAAAATATTTAAAAAAAGCTATACAAAAAGTATTATTATAAGCGCTTTTCTAATGAAAAAATATTTAAAAAAAATTCTTGAATTTTTTGGAATAAGGTTGATTTTAAAGCGAAAAATCAATAAGACGAAATTTAAGTACTTCCAATTGAAAAATAGTGTTTTTAATAAAACAGTAATTAATCAAAACAAAAATCTCAAATCAATACCAATAATAATAATAAGTTTCAATCAGCTTTTTTATTTAAAACAATTAATTGATTTTTTAAAAAAACACGACTATAATAATATTATTATAATTGATAATAATTCGACTTTTAAACCGCTTCTTGAATATTTTGATGAAATAGAGTCTATTGCAACTATTCATCGTTTAAAAGAAAATTACGGGCATTTGGTTTTTTGGAAATTCAAAGAGTTATACGATAAATATTCTAAAGGTTATTATGTTGTAACAGATGCGGATATTAACCCAATTTCTGATTGCCCAAGTGATTTTTTAAGATATTTTAAAAAAATACTTGATGGAGATTATAAAATTACAAAGGTGGGATTTAGTTTAAAAATTGACGACATTCCTAATTCCAATATTAATAAAGAAAAAATTATAAACTGGGAATCGAAATTTTGGCGACATTGTACAACTGACGGAAATTTCATTGCAGGTCTAGATACTACTTTTGCTTTATATAGGCCAAAATATAAATATAACGAAACTTTATTTTTGCGAGCTTGCAGAACTAAATATCCCTATATAGCAAAGCACGGGGGGTGGTATGTTGATACAGATAATTTAACAGATGAGCAAAAGTTTTATTTGGAAAATTGTAATGAATCAAGCTCCTGGAGAATTAACAAGAATGGAGAATTGCTAAAAAGCGAGTATAATAGCTAATGCCTAATAAATGTATTTACATAAAGAAATTAATTGTGCTGATATGAAAGTAACTTTTGAGATAAAGGTTTACGAAAATGACTGGAAGTATATTTTGTATGGGAATTATTTGGAAAAATTGATTAATAATTGTAATCACGACTTTTTTTTAAAACAATTGATAATTAATAACGTACGAAATGTTGACCAAGTTCTTAAATATGCTAAGAAAAAATTAATTGACCGGGTAATTGATAAAATCATTGTCGTAAATGAACATGAAAAAACAGTTCTCAATTATTTTAATCTGCAAAAAGAATCTTTTAATGGAGGTTTCAATTATTCGATCGCAGAATTAACTGGGATTTATTTTTGTGAAACCGAATATCTGTTTCATTTTTCAAGTGATTCGTATGTAGAAAATTTTGGTTTTGATTGGATTAAAATGGCCGTAGAAAACTTAGAAAAGAATAATAAATTTATTGTAGCAAATCCCACTTGGAATAATAATTTTGAAGAAGCTAAACAGGAATCAATTTCTGAAATTGATGATTTTTATGTTGGTTATGGATTTTCTGATCAATGCTATTTAATAAAAAATAATGTTTTTAAAGCTCAAATTTATGATGAAAAAAATATTGCTTCAGAAAGGTATCCAAAGTATGGAGGCGAATTATTTGAAAAAAGAGTTGATGCTTTTATGAGAAATACAAACAGTTTAAGAATTACCTCTAAAGAGTTAAGTTATGCTCATGTCAATTTTCCAAAGAAATCATTTTTAAATAGATTCAAGTTTTATATCCTTCATGTTGCCCAAAAAAGATTAAAATGAAAATAAAAGTTGGTTACCTTGTATCGTATGATTACGAAATGTTTCTAATATCTGTTAAGTATGTATATAAATATGTCGACAGAATATTTGTAGCAATAGACAAAAACTATAAAACTTGGAGCGGAAACAGTTTTGTTATTGAAAAAAGTTTTTTTGAAGAAGTTAGATTGTTTGATGTTGATAAAAAAATAGAATTTTATTTTGATGAATTTTATATTTCTGAATTGACTCCAATGCAATGTGACACAAGAGAACGCAACATGCTTCGTAACAAAATGGGAAAAGGTTGGATTATACAAATCGATGTTGATGAGTATATTTATAATTTTGAAAAAGTAAGCAAATTTTTAAAAAAACATTGGTATCTAAATATTTTTCCAAAATACACGCCAGTTGTTTTCCAAGGTGTTTTTGTAACATTATTTAAAAAACTTTCAGACGGATATTTGTATATAGAAAACAAGGAGCGATTCTCATTTATTACAAATCATAAAAACTACGAATCAGCAAGAACAAATTATAGTGTCAGTAATCATTTGATGAATGCTAAAGTTATTCATCAATCATGGGCAAGATATGATAAAGATGTGTTTTTTAAAATATCAAATTGGGGACATAGAAATGATTTTGATACTCATGAATACTTTGAATTTTGGAAAAATTTGGACAGCTCAAATTATCATAAATTTGAAAATATACATCCATTACAACCTCATTTATGGAATAAACTGCATTATCTGCAATCATCTTCAATTGACGATTTTGTGAAATTGTATGCTGAGAAAAATAAGCAGGAACTGATTGATGTAGGTTTTTTTAAAATAGTAAAAGCTTTTTTGAGAAAGTTAAAAAAAAGCACTAAAATAAATTTTTAAAATACATCTCTTAACCAATAAAATTTTTTAGATTGAAATTATCAGTAATAATCTTAGCATATACCACCACAGAAGGTTTATTCGAAATGACTATGAATTGTATTAATTCTTTAATAGAATCTGAGAAACAGACCGAAATGGAAATTATTGTGGTAGAGTCTAATAAAAACTATAATAATTCCGAATTTGTATACCCTGACTTTGTTAAAGTAATCGTCCCTGAGGAAGACTTTAATTTTCATAAATTTCTTAATATTGGAGTTAGAGAGTCAAAAGGGGAATTTGTTGCTTTATGCAATAATGATCTTATTTTTTATGATAATTGGTTTGCTAGAATTTTTGAAATAAGTCAAAGTAATCCTCAAATTAAATCCTTTTCTCCAAGTGGTCGAATAAACGATTTTAGTTTTGAAAAAGAGTATGAGCTTGGATATAAAGTTAGAACACATGTTCTTGGCTGGTGTTTGGTGACATATAAGCAGGTTATATCAAAAATAGGATATCTAGATGAAACATTTAATTTTAGTTATGCTGATAATGACTATGCCATGACTTTGAAAAAGTTTAATATTAAACATGCATTGGTAAACTCATCTAAAGTTGAACATTTAGAAAGAGAAAAAGTAAAAAAAAATAGAATCGGATTAAGTGAAGGTTATAAAAAACTTCAGAAGAGCGTAAAAATAAATCATAATAAGTTGCCGAAATACGTTTTTAACAAAGGTAACGAATACCTTCTTGAAGATGATCAAGGACTAAGTGACTATCTGAAATATTACAAAAAATGGGGTAGTCCAAATTGGTTGTATAGAAAAAATAAAATTGCAGATTTGTGTATACGCTATAATTTAGGTTTCCTTAATAAAGTTATTTTGTAGAAGTAATATTGTATAAAAACACTAGATTTAGAATAAATACTATAAAGCTCAAAAAACTAGTGAGAGTTATCATTTGTCAACCATTAATTGTTAGTTCTCAATAATTATTTTGAATCTTTTTTTAAATGAAAATTTTTTAATTTCTACTTCTTCTTTTCATGTGACCCGCATTTGGGAGATATAATTTTTTTAAATGAAAATATTAATTACAACACCATTTTTTCAATTTGCTGGAGGAAGCGAGTTAGAAACCATTCATACAGCAAATGCTTTTGCATCCTTTCTAGAAGTGAAAGAGGTTCATGTCTTTGTTGCTGGGGAGTTTAATTTAGATTTCACAAAAGATATTTTTATTGATAACAAGGTGAAGTTTTTTAAAAGACCTGATTTCTTTACTAGTAAATATATTAAACGAATAAACAAAGAACTGAAAAAGAGATTAAATTTAGATATGTTTCCATTTGATGCTCTTTATTGGAGATTTAAATGCTTGTCAAGATTTGATAAACTATATATTATTACAAAAACATCTTTAGCAAAAGATTATATCCCTCTGATAAAAGTATGGAAATGTAAAGACAACATAGTTGTAAAATATACAACAGTATTTTTTGATAGATTAGAAAATAAAACTCTAAAATATTTATCCCAAATAAGATACAATATTGTTACATCTGAAAAACAAAAAGATTTTTTTGTACAGAATTTAAATTTAGAAAATACTACGACACAAGAAGTTCTAATTTTTAATGAGAATTATTGCTTAAGTAAAAAAAGGACATATAAGGATAAAAAACTATATGATTTTGGAATATTGGGAAGATATTCAAAAGAAAAGCAGTTTGAACATGCCATAAACTTAATTGCTAATCTAAGGAAAGAAGGGTATAGAAGTACATTAATTATCAAAGGAGGTAGTTCTGAGGATTATTATCAAAAGATTTTAAAGTTGGTCGAAGAAAAAGAACTTCAAGATTTAATTACTCTTGATTTTGGAGAGGTTCCTTACAATAAGGCGTATGATTTTTTTGATAACTTAAATTGTTTTTTAATTACTTCAGAATACGAGGGGGGGCCAAATGTAGCACTGGAAGTTATGGCTTATGGTTTGCCTATTTTATCTTATGATGTTGGAGCCATGCGAGATAGATTGGTTGATTTTCCGGAATTAATTGCAATTGATCAAGAAAGCTTAACAGAAAAAGCAATTGAAATTATTAGTTATAAAGATTCTGTTTTCTTAGAAAAATGTACTGATTTAAAAGAAAAATATATTACAAAGTATTCTAACGAAATAAAAATATCTTTTTTAAAAGAATTTGTTTCCAGCAATTCAATCCTGAATAATTATTGTTAAAGCGAAATTAACTTAAAAGCGCAATAAGAAATCAATTTTAAAGATTTACTAACTCGTATATAAATGAAAATTTTATTTATCTCCATGCCTTCTGTTCATGCAATCCGATGGATTGAAACTTTGAAGGATAGCGATTATGAGTTATATTGGTTTGATGTTTTAGGAAGAGGAGAGCTTAAAGAGCAAAACTTTGTTAAACAATTTACAAATTGGAAAAAAAGAAAAATACCTTATATTAAAGGAGAATTTTTTTTGAGCAAAAAATATCCCAATATATACGAAAAAGTTCTTCCTTATCTAGAAATAACCGCAAATGAAGTTTTACAAAAAATAATTTTAGAAATAAAACCAGATATAGTTCATAGTTTCGAAATGCAGAGTTGTTCTTATCCAATTTTAAAAACAATGCATAAATTTCCAAAAGTAAAATGGCTATATTCTTGCTGGGGAAGCGATCTTTTTTATTACAAGAACTTTAAAAGACATAATTATAAAATTAAAAATGTTTTAAAAAGAGTAGATTTTTTGCACACAGATTGTAAAAGAGATTTTGACTTGGCAATTGAGTTAAATTTTTCTGGAAAATTTCTTGGAGTAATTCCTGGTGGTACGGGTTATAAAATAAAAGAATTAGAATCTTTTAAATTACCAGTTTCAGAACGAAAAATTATTTTAGTTAAAGGCTATGAACATCATGTTGGGAGAGGTCTAAATATTGTAAAAGCAATTCATTCGATAGAAAAAGAAATACAAAACTATGAAGTAATAATTTTTGGATCACACTCTAAAGTAATAGATTACATTTCGGAAAATAAGTTAAATTTCCATTTTTTTCACAGACATGAGCTTTCGCACAACAGATTGACTGAATTAATGGGGAAATCTTTAGTTTATATAGGAAATAGTATTTCTGATGGAATGCCTAATACTTTATTGGAAGCAATTATAATGGGAGCTTTTCCAATTCAATCAAATCCTGGTGGGGTGACAGAAGAAGTAATTATCAATAATGAAAATGGATTTTTAATTAATGATCCTGAATCAGTGGAAGAAATTAAAGAAAATATTTTAAAAGCTATTTCAGATTTAAGCCTAATTGAAAATGCTTCAATAATAAACCAAAAGATAGCTAACGATAAATTAGAATACTCTCAGAATAAATTAAAAGTGATTGAAATGTACAAAACAATAATGCTGTGAGATTAGGTTTTAATCCAAATAAAGATAAAGGAATTTTAAATTCTGATTACTATCATCAAATTATTATACCAGTTTATATTCCAAACAAGAATGATTATTTTAAAGATAGTTTAATAATTCTTAAATTATGCTTGGAGTCGTTGTTTCGTACGGTTCATAAAAAAACATTTATAACTATAGTAAATAATGGAAGTTGTGAGGAAGTGACAAATTTTCTGCAAGAATTATACTTGCAGAAAAAGATTCATGAAGTTTTGGAAACAACTAATATAGGAAAACTAAACGCAATTTTAAAAGGCATAGTTGGACATAATTTTCCATTAGTGACAATCACAGATTCAGATGTGTTATTTCTAGCTGGCTGGCAAAAAGCCTCATATTCTATTTTTGAAAATTTTCCTAAAGCTGGAGCAGTTTGCCCTACGCCATCATCTCGCTCATTAAGAACTTATACTTCCAATATTTATTGGGATAATTTTTTTTCAAAAAAACTCACTTTTTCAAAAGTCAAAAATCCTTTGGCTTTAAAAAGCTTTGCAATTAGTGTCGGAAATTTAGATTTTTATAATAAATCTCATTTGGACAATTATTTTACACTGTCTAATAAAAATGAAAAAGCGGTTATTGGAGCAGGACATTTTGTAGGAACATATAGAGGTGAAATTTTTAATAGTTTAGAAATAAAGTACTCTAATTATAAATTAGGAGGAAAGAGCGAAAACGACATTTTAGATCTTCCAGTAGTAAAAAAGGGTTTTTGGCGTTTATCTACAGAAGATAATTACGCTTACCATATGGGAAATGTTTTGGAAGATTGGATGAATGATGAGATTTCAAAAATAGGAAAAAATATTTTAAACGTTGATTTTAAGCTTAAACCGGTACAAGCTAGCTCAAAATGGCTTTACATAATTAAAACTAAATTTTTCGGAAAAGTTATTTTAAACAAAAAAATTATGAAGTACTTCTTACGATGGAAAGGGCTTTCTAAGGAGGATGCTCGTAATTATTTGACTTAAATGGATATTCAAAATAAAATTGAAATGGCTTATCTCATAACAGTTTATCATGATTATGAGCATTAAAAAAAATGATAATTGCTTTAAATGATTTTAATGTTTGTTGTATTATCCACATTGATAAAAAGTCTCTGATGCCAACAAACTTGGATAAATTTGAAAATATCAAATTTATTAAAAGACATAAAGTCTGGTAGGCAGGTTGGTCACACCAAAAAGCAATTCTTAATTTAATAGCAGAAATTTTGCGATATATTGACAATAATATGAGGGTTTAACTTATGATAACTATAATTTTTCCATATAGAAATAGAGAGATAGCTAGGATAAAAAAATCACTGGATTCTTTGAACAATCAAACTAATCAAAACTTTAAAGTGTTGTTTGTAGACTATGGGTCCAAATTGCATTTTGCAAAAGAAGTTCAGAGTTTAGTTGACTCTTATAATTTTACAGAATATTATTATAATTATACAGATAAACAGCCTTGGTCACGTTCTAAGGCAATAAATGTAGGCTTAAAATTAGTTGACACCTCTTTTGTTTTTATTGCAGATATTGATATTATTTTTAGAAATGATTTCATAGATCTACTTGCAAAATTAAAGGATCCTAAAAAAGCTTACTATTTTAAAGTAGGTTTTTTAAATGAAAATGAAACTAAAATTCCTAAAGACTTTTTAGATTACCAAATTTCGTTTTCTACCGGAGCAACTGGTCAAGGGCTGTCATTATTTCCAACGAAAGAAGTACTCAATATTCAAGCTTTTGATGAGTTTTTGCACTTCTGGGGAGCTGAAGATAATGATATTCATCACAGATTAGTTAGAGCTGGAATTGAAAGTGTTTTTTACAATAAAGAAATCTTGCTTTTACATCAATGGCATGAAAGTTATCGGAAAAGTGAAAAGAATACACTAACCAAAGAACTTCAATTGAAAGGGATTACCAAATTAAATCAGCAGCATTTAATAGTCAATCAAAAAAATGAAGTTGTTAAAATTGATAATGAAAAGTGGGGTGCTCCAATTTCAGAAAAAGAATATTATGAATTAGAGGCACATGACTCTCCAATAATTTTAACTAATAAGAAGGAAGTTGTAGATCATTTTTTATTTGTAGAATTACCAAAATTTGAGAAAAGAATTTCCTCAATTCAATTTTTAGAAGATCCTTTTCAAAAAACTTTAAAATATAAAGTAAAAGCTTTATTAAGAAAAACGGTTCCTAAATACTATTCGTTAAAAGAAATTAATGATATGTTATTGCTTCATATTATTTCTTTTTATCATGTTTTTCCTTATTCATATGAAATAGATAATGATTTAAAAATCATTGCTTTAAAAATAAAAAAATAAAAGATTTAATTTGATATTTTTACTCAAATCTTGCAATAATGTCTAAAGTAATTCTAATTTCCCAAGTTCCTTTACCCTATTCAAATATCGGAAGTTGGACTACTCTATATCATAACTATTTAAGTAATGAGCATCTAGTAGACTATATAGTTTGTGCAAAACCAGAAAACACTTATCCTCAAATAGAATACAAATTTGTTAGTAATACGAATTGGTTAAAACTTCAAAAAAGGGTTTTAAAAAATAAGTATCTAGGGTATTTTAAAGCACTTGGCAGTATTCTTGAAAAAGACGAAAAATTTATTATTCAAATTGTCGATAATTTTGGTATTGTAAAGCCGCTTATGGATTTTTTGAAAAAAACAGGCAAAAGAAAAAATTGCTATCTTCAATTCTTCTATCACGGGTTTGCACCTTTTCATGAAAATTTTCATGGACGATGGTTTTTTGAAGGTATAGATGAAATGGTTTTATTAACAAAAGATTCATACCAAGCACATAAAGCATATTATACAATTCTGCCAACAAAACTTTCAGTATTGCATAACGGAATTGATACTTCGAAGTTTCATAAAATAAGTAATGCAGAAAAAGAAAAATTAAAGAGAGAATTAGAAATTACAAATAAGAAAATATTTATTTGGTGTTCTCAGGATCGACCTAAAAAAGGATTAGATTTTATTCTTGATGTATGGAAAAGAATAGATAAAAAAGAGAATGACGCAATTCTTTTGGTAATTGGCGCAAAGCGAGATATAAAAATAAATGGAGTGTCTTTTTTAGGAAGAATACCCAATAATGATTTGCCAAAGTATTATCAAATTGCAGATTGCTACTTGTTTCCAACACTTTGGCATGAAGGTTTTGGATTAAGTTTAATTGAAGCTTTACACTGCGGCTGTTATTGTATTGCTTCTGCTAATGGAGGAGTTCCCGAAGTTTTACAGTATGGAAAATTAGGGAAGTTGATTGAAAATCCAAATTTTATTGAGGATTGGGTATCAGCTATAGAATCTTTTTTGGACGGAAAAGAAGTATGTAATGACGTGATTTCTGAAAATTTATATTCGATGCAAAACTGGAATAAGGGAATGAATGAAATAATTGAAAACGCAAAGAAAAACTTAATTTAACCCTATGAACTCTTTTTTGAAAACAGCGGACAAAAAAAATGAATCAAACTCGGTATTTGTTATTGCCGAAGTTGGACAAGCCCATGAAGGAAGTCTTGGAATTTTGCATTCCTATATTGATGCTCTTGTTCAAACGGGTGTGGATGCTGTGAAATTTCAAATGCATATTGCCGAAGCAGAAAGTAGTGAATATGAGCCTTTTCGTGTGAAATTTTCATTAGAAGATGAAACAAGATTCGATTATTGGAAGCGAATGGGTTTTTCTTTAGACCAATGGAAAGGCATTAAAAAGCATTGTGATGAGGTAGGTTTAAAATTTATTTGCTCGCCTTTTAGTAATTTGGCAGTTGACTGGCTAGAGCAACTAGGAGTAGAACAATATAAAATAGGTTCGGGAGAGGTTAATAATTTTTTAATTTTAGAAAAAATCGCCCGAACGGGAAAACCCGTGATTTTGTCATCAGGTATGAGTTCATATGAGGAATTAGACAAAACTGTTGCGTTTCTAAAAGAAAGAAATGTCGAGTTTTCTATTTTACAATGTACAACTGCATATCCAACTCAGCCAGAGCAATATGGTTTAAATGTTATTCAAGAATTAAAGAATCGCTATAATATTCCAGTAGGGTTTTCTGATCATTCTGCAAAGGTTGAAACTTGTATTGCCGCAACAGCTTTAGGTGCAGATATTTTAGAATTTCATGTGGTATTTGATAGACAAATGTTTGGACCAGACTCAAAATCCTCATTGACTATTTTAGAAACGAAAGAGCTTGTAGGAGCCGTTAGAAATATAAAAACGGCATTATCGCATCCGATAGATAAAAATAGGAATGAAAATTTTTCTTCGCTAAAGCAAATTTTTGAAAAATCATTGGCAATAAATAAAGATTTACCTAAAAATCATATTTTGACTTTTGAGGATTTAGAATCTAAAAAGCCAAAAGGTTTTGGAATAGATGCTTTACGATTTCAGGAAGTAATTGGTAAAGTTTTAAATAAAGACTTAAAACAATGGGACTTTTTGACAGAAAATGATCTTTCCTAAAAAAACATGTTTTTAATTGGTTTACCCTTTTTAGTTTTCCTTACTTCAATGTATTTAAATATATAATAATCTCAAAATGCCAAAAAGAAAAATAGCTGTTGTAGTTACAGCACGTCCTTCTTACAGTCGTATAAAAACAGTATTATCTGCAATTCAAGAACATTCAGATTTAGAGTTGCAACTTGTCGTTGCAGCTTCGGCATTATTGGATCGTTATGGATCTGCAGTAAATTATATTGAAAAAGATGGTTTTATTATCACAGCCAAAGTTTTTAATGTACTGGAAGGAGAAAATCTTACCGCAGCAGCAAAAACTACAGGAATTGGCATTTTAGAACTATCTACTGTTTTTGATAACCTGAAACCAGATATTGTTATAACTGTTGCTGATCGATTTGAAACCATGGCTACAGCTATTGCAGCGTCTTATATGAATATCCCTCTTGCACATATTCAAGGTGGTGAAGTGACAGGAAACATTGACGAAAAAGTGCGTCATGCAATTACAAAACTAGCAGATTATCATTTTGTAGCCTCTGAAAGTGCTAAAGAAAGAGTAATAAAATTAGGAGAAGATTCTAAAATGGTTTTCAATACTGGATGTCCTTCTATCGACCTAGCTTTAGAAATTAAAAATAGTAAAACACTTCCATTTAATCCCTATGAAAAATATGGAGGCGTAGGAGCAAAACCTGATTTGTCAAACGGTTATTTGGTTGTGATGCAACATCCCGTAACAACAGAATATAAAGATTCTAGAAAACATGTTGAGGCTACACTTGAGGCAATATATAAATTAAATAAACCTACATTATGGTTTTGGCCTAATGTCGATGCAGGAGCAGATGGAACGTCAACAGGGATTCGCGCTTTTAGAGAACAGCATAATTTGCCTAATGTTCATTTTTTTAAGAATATGGAAGGGAAAGATTTTTTACAATTATTAAAACATAGTGATTGTCTGATAGGGAATTCTAGCGTAGGAATACGTGAATGTGCCTATTTAGGAGTTCCTGTAGTAAATATTGGTTCTCGTCAAAATAGAAGAGACCGAGGAGGAAATAGTGTAGATGTTGATTACTCGCAAAAAGAAATAGAAGAAGCAATTCTAGCAATTGTTCAGAATGATAAAATTGTTTCGTCTTCTATTTATGGAGACGGAAAAGCAGGAATCAAAATAGCAGAATTATTGGCTGAAGTTCCTTTGCAATTTCACAAAACAATAATGTATTAATATGAAAGTTCTAGCAATAATCCCAGCTCGTGGAGGCTCAAAAGGAGTTCCAGAAAAAAATATTAAAGAATTAGGGGGTAAACCATTAGTGGCTCACGCGATAGAATGTGCTCTTCAATCTACTAGTGTGTCCAAAATCGTCCTGTCTACTGATGATGAGAAAATTGCTACTATTGGTAGACAATATGATATTGATGTATTAAAAAGACCTTCTTATTTAGCTGAAGATAGTAGCAACGTTGTAGAAACGGTAGAGCACGTAATTAAAGAATTCAAGGAAGATTTTGATATTATCGTTTTATTGCAGCCAACTTCGCCATTAAGAACGCATTCCGATTTAGATAATATTGTTAATCTATTAATTGATAAAACAGAAATGGATGGTGTAATTAGTGTAGTGCCAATGAATGATACACATCCAGCAAGAATGTATAATCTGATGGAGAACAATGAATTGAGTCCATTGATTGATAATGGAGAAAGCATGAGAAGGCAAGATTTAACTCCTGTTTATTATAGAAATGGGTGTTTTTATGCAATAAGAACTAAAGCTTTTGTAACCCAAAAAACTTTTATGGTCGAGAAAAAAATAGCTTATGTGATGAATCCGGATTGGTTGGTGAATATTGATACAATGAGAGATTTTAAATTAGCAACACTTTTGTATGATGACTGGAAAAAAGAAATTACTAATAACTGAACCTGATAATTTCAGCCAAAAAGCATTAACAATTTTAAGCGAAGCTTTTGATGTAAAGTCTATAAAAGTAAAAGATCGAGAGGAATTGAAATTAGAGATTTCGAGTGTTGATGCAATTTTCATAAGACTAGGATTTGTAATTGATAAAGAAATTCTAGATTATGCAAACAACTTAAAATTCATACTGACTGCAACAACTGGATTGGATCATATTGATGTTGATTACTTTAAAAGCATAGGAGGAGAAGTGATTTCTCTTAAAAATGAAGTAGATTTTTTAAGAAGCATACCATCAACTGCAGAACATACTTGGGCATTACTGCTCACTTTATTAAAAAAGATTCCAAGCTCCTTTGATCATGTAAAAAAAGGAGGATGGAATAGAAATTTGTTTATTAATACAAATCTGAAAGAAAAAAAAATTGGCATTTTAGGTCTGGGAAGAGTTGGTATTCAAGTAGCTGATTTTGCAAAGGTCTTTGGAATGGAGATTGGTTTTTTTGATGTTAAAAATGTAGAAAGTCAATTTTTGAGATTTAATAGTCCAGAAGAGTTATTCAACTGGGCAGAAATCATTACGATACATATTCCATATTCTGTAGAAAATGAAAAATTTATTGATAAAGAATTATTATCGTTTGTAAAAAAAGGAACAGTAATAATTAATACCTCTAGAGGAGGTGTTTGGGATGAAAATGAAATTGCGAGATCAATTGTGAATGGTAATTTTAGCGGTATTGCAACAGATGTTTTGGAAAACGAATTAAATGGTGAAACAATAGAATTGAATCCTTTAGTTGATCTAGCAAGACAAAACTATAATGTAATAATAACGCCCCATATCGCTGGAGCAACCAAAGAATCAATGGAAATGACGGAAGAGTTTATAGCAAAAAAACTGCTTTTGAAAGATGATATTCTACTCTAATTCTTTAAAAAAATAAGCATTTTGAATAAGAAATGGAAATGAAATTTTCTTTTTTAAAAACTTATGAATCAAAAAGAAAACTATTGTTTTAGAAAAAAGAAATAATGCAGAATTATTTTTTAGTTGTAAGCAAAAATCGGATATTTGGCCGCTCATTTACCAAAAACACTTTAGACACAATTAATGCCTACTAAAAAGATTTTTATTCTTCTTCCAGATGGAGTTGGACTCCGAAATTTTGCATTCTCTAATTTTTATAAAATAGGATTAGAAAAGAATTTTGATATAACATACTGGAATAATACTCCATTTGATTTACATAGTTTAGGTTTTAAGGAAATTAAAATAAATAATGCTAAATCAAACCCTTTAACAGATAGTTATAAAAACGCTAGAAAGCACATAGAACTAAATCTAAATATAAAAAGAGAGAACGATAAAGTTTATGATACATATCGGTTTCCTTTTGGATATAAAAATGTAAAGATTGCTTTTAAAAGTTATTTTGCCAGATTTTTGATTTCATTGTACAACTCTGACGCTGGATTAGCAAAAATTAAATCAAAAATAAAAAGTATAGAAAAGAAAACCGATTTCTATAAACAATGTGTGCAGACACTTGAAAGAGAACGGCCAAATTTTGTTTTCTGTACAAATCAAAGACCAGTGTTGGCCATTGCACCTTTATTAGCGGCAAAAGAACTTAAAATTCCAACTGGTACATTTATCTTTTCTTGGGATAATTTGCCTAAAGCAACAATGGTCGTTGAAACTGATTATTATTTTGTATGGAGTGAACACATGAAATCGGAGCTTCTTAAATACTATTCAGATATAAATGAAAATCAGATTTTTGTTGTAGGTACTCCTCAATTTGAAAGTCATTTTGACGAAAACAATCTTACTGATAAAATTCAATTTTTTAACGATTACAAACTAGATTTAGACAAAAAATATATCTGTTATTCAGGAGATGATATAGTAACTTGTCCAGATGATCCTCAATATTTATCTGATGTAGCAGATGCGGTAAGAAAAATTAATGAGCAAGATAATAAGTCACTAGGGCTAATATTCAGACGTTGTCCTGTAGATTTTTCAAACAGGTTTGATGAGGTTCTGGCCAGAAATAAAGATTTAATAGTTCCGATTAATCCTATTTGGAAAAAAATAGGCGAACAATGGAATACTGTATTGCCAACCAAAGAAGATGTTAGATTGCATGCAAGCACAATTTTTCATACAGAGATGGTGGTTAACTTAGGTTCGTCAATGGTATTTGATTATGTGTGTTTTAAAAAACCATGCGCTTACATGAATTATGATGTATCGAATAGAATTAATGAAAAATGGTCGGTTTCAAAAATTTATAACTATATGCATTTTCGTTCAATGCCAAATAAAAAAGCAGTTATTTGGTTAAATTCTGCTGACGAAATTGCAGAGAAGATTAGATTGGGATTAGAACAAAACAATGAAACGGTTGAACATGCTCAGCAATGGTTTGAAGTTATAAATCAAAGTTCTCCTAAAAAAGCCTCAAATAGAATCTGGGAAGCAGTAGAATTAATTACTGGCTGATTCATTATAAAAAATCATTTTTAAGTTATGTTTTTTAACTCTCTGGCTTTTGCCATATTCTTGCCAATAGTTTTTTTCTTATATTGGTTTGTCTTCAATAAAACTAAAAGCACACAAAATGCTTTGTTAATTGTTGCCAGTTATTATTTTTATTCCTGTTGGGATTGGAGATTTCTATTTTTGCTAGTTTTTTCTACGTTTCTAGATTATTTCACTGGAATTCAAATCGAGAAAAGTAACTCAGAAAAAAGTCGAAAATTTTGGTTTTGGCTTAGTATTTTAGTCAATTTAGGATTTTTAGGAATTTTTAAATATTATAACTTTTTTGCAACTTCATTTGCAGAAATGTTTACTTCTTTTGGCTTTAAAGTAAGTCCATTTTTATTGAATGTAATTTTACCAGTCGGAATTTCATTTTATACTTTCCATGGACTGTCGTATGTAATTGATATTTATTATAAAAGAATTAAAGCTGAATACAATTTTATAGATTATTCCTTGTTTGTCAGCTATTTTCCTCTTTTGGTAGCTGGGCCAATAGAAAGAGCAACACATTTATTGCCTGAGTTAAAAGAAAAACGTGAATTTAATTTAGAAAAAGCCAAAGAAGGAGTTTATCAAATTGTTTGGGGCTTGGTTAAAAAAGTGGTTATTGCCGATACCTGCGCTGTTTATGCAAACGCCATTTTTGATCATTATCCTTCAATGAATTCTTTTTCATTGATTTTAGGAGCAGTTTATTTTGCTTTTCAGATATATGGAGATTTTTCTGGATATTCAGACATTGCGCTTGGGGTTTCCAAATTATTTGGTTTAGATTTATTGAGGAATTTCAATTATCCTTATTTTTCAAGAGACATAGCAGAGTTTTGGCGCCGCTGGCATATTTCACTTTCTTCTTGGTTTCGAGATTATTTATATATTCCGTTAGGAGGAAGCAAAGGTGGTCTATGGATGAAGATCAGAAATACTTTTATCATCTTTATTGTTAGCGGATTTTGGCATGGTGCCAATTGGACATACATTGTTTGGGGGTTTATAAATGCAGTTTATTTTCTTCCTTTATTGTTGTCCAATAGTAATAGGAATAATATGGATTCTGTTACTTTAAAATGGAATTTTGATTCTGTTAGAGTACTATTTAGCATTTTAACTACTTTTTTATTGACTTGCGTAGCTTGGGTATTTTTTAGAGCAAAAACAATCACCGATGCTGTTTTATATCTAAAAAAAATATTTACTAATGGAGAGTTTAGCGCTCAATATTTAGATAACGAACGATACAATTACGAATTATTATTAATGATTGGATTGTTCGTTTTGGTTGAGTGGAATAATAAAACCAAAGTAGAACCAATTTCTGGAAAAAGGAGTATGCTAAAAATGGCCTTAGCAATTATCGCTATTATTGCCTTTGGGACTTATTCAGATTATAAAGAATTTATTTATTTCCAATTTTAATGAAGAAGTTTTTATTATACATCTTAGGAATTTTTATTTTAACAATTTCAGTAGCAGTTATTTTAGACGGATTGTATACTTGTGTTTTTATGCAGTCAAGAAACCGAGGAAAAATCGAAAACGTTTTTAACTCTAAACCTCAAAAATATGATGTCGTGATTTTGGGTTCTTCAAGGGCTAATAATCATTTTGTGTCCCAAATGTTTGAAGACAAAGGGCTAAAAACATTCAACTACGGAATGAGCGGAGGGCATTTGTTTGAAGCCTCTTTGATGCTGAAATTGATGATTGAAAGAAAATATGAAATAAAAAATATTATTCTAGAAGCAGATTTGAATCTCTCAAGTGAGAAAGAATCTGAAGGCGTCACGGTTAAGTTTTTGCCATATATTCATAATTCAGAAATGATTAAAGAACATTTTAAAAATGATGCTTACTTTAATGAGTTGTACTATATACCATTTTATCGGTATCTAAAATATGATAGTAAAATTGGATTCAGAGAAACATTTTTTACTCTCATGCATAAAAAAACCAACGCTTTAGATAATTTAGGATATTATCCTTTAGAAAAACATAAAAATGGCAATATGAAAAACAATATTGTCAATTTAAATCCACTGCCACACAATAAATACTACGAAGAGATTAAAAACATTTGCAAAAAGAATAATATCAATTTTATTGCTGTTATGACGCCCATGTGTGAGAATGTTGTGGGAATGAATTATTTTGATAAAGTAAAAAAAGCATATCCAGAAATTCATAATTACGAAAATACAGTTATTGAAAACAAATACTTTTCTTCATGTGGCCATATGACAGATGAAGGAGCAAGATTGTTTACCGCAAGAATTATTAAAGATTTTTTTAATAAAGGATAAGTTTTTAATATTCAAAATGATAACATTTAGTAAAATAGGGAAGAAAGGGAATTTGGGAAATCAACTTTTTCAAATAGCCTCAACTATTGGTATAGCGACCAAGAATAATCATGAATTCTCCTTTTTACTATGGAAATATCAAAATGCTTTTAAAAATAAACTGCCACTTTTATCCTTAAATCAATCTTTGTTTAACGATATTGAAGAAAAAGAATACCATTATCATCAATGGACTTTTGGATCTGATCATTATGATATAAATGGGTGGTTGCAAACAGAAAAATATTTTGATATAGAATTGACGAAACACTATTTTGAGTTTTCAGATTCTTTAAAAGAAAAAATAAATAAAAAATATAGCGAAGTTTTTAAAAAGCGTACAATTTTAATTTCTATTCGCAGAGGAGATTTTGTAAATCATAAAGATTATTTTCAACTTCCAATAAATTATTACTTAAATAGCTTAGCAGTATTTTTTCCAGATTGGGTTTCTTGTAACCTTATTGTCTTGAGTGATGATATCAATTATTGCAAGTATCATTTTTCATTTTTAGAAAATGCCTTTTTTGGAGACGGTTTAAATGAAACAGAACAACTTTGTTTGGGAACAATGTGTGATGATTTTATAATAAGCAATTCTACTTTTTCTTGGTGGACAGCTTGGCTTGGAGAAAAAAGTGATTCAAAAATTATAAGACCATTCAAAAATTTTGATGGAAAAAAAAGTAAAGAACTTAATGATGCAGATTATTATCCGGAACGATGGATAAAATACAATCATTTGGATCAAAAAATTCAGTTGCATAATTTATCTTTTTTTATAAATGCTAGCAGGAATAGAGATGAAATTAAAACATATCTGTCTAATTATTTTGAAGCAGAATTTGTTTTAAATGAAGATCATTCTCAGTCTTCTAAAAATATTTATTTTATAAAGGAGAATTATTTTCTGCCTCCACTTTTAGTTTATTTCTCTTGGTTAAAGCTCGAAAAATCTAATATATCCTTAGTCGTTAATAATGCTGTGAAAGTATTTAAGGTGTCAAAATCATTAAATTACAAAGAGTTTGCAGTACAACAAGATTTTGGTCTTTTCTCAAAAATCTTTTCATTCGCAAACAACAACAAAAAGGGAAACTGTAAACAGGAGATTTTTTTAAAAAAAAGTGATGTTTTAGATTTAAATAAGGGTAAAGAAAATGAGTTTTTGGTATGTTTTTCTGCAGGTAATTTTCTTAATATTGGAGGATATAAATTTAGTTTTAAAAGATTTTTGAAAGCAAAAGAAAGACAATTAAAAAGAAGCGTGAAGACAAAATTGAATAAAATAAAAAAATGAAGCCAGATCTACATGTTGCTTATATTGTTTCTCATTATCCTCATAATGCTTTCGGACACGATGGAGGAATTGGGACAAGCGTTTTTACTTTGGCAGAAAAACTAAAAGAGTTTAACGTACAGGTTTCTGTTTTTGTATATGGGCAAAAGGAAGAATTTGTTATCGAGGAAAAGAATTCGACGATTTATAGTTTGAACAACAGTAAAGGGAAGTTTTTTAATTTTTACTGGAATAGAAAAAAAATACAAAAATTTATTAATAGAATTATTCTCGAGAAAAAGATCGACATCATTGAAGCTCCAGATTGGACTGGAATTACAGCTTTTATGCGTTTTAAAATTCCTTTAGTGATTCGTTTTCATGGAAGTGATGCTTATTTCTGTCATTTAGAAAATAGAAAGCAAAAAATTAAAAATTTCTGGTTTGAAAAATTAGCAATTAGTAATGCAGATGCATTTATTGCTCCAACAAAATTTGCTGGCGAAATTTCAAAAAAGCTTTTCAAGATAAAAGGAAAAGAGATTACGACAATTTACAATGGCTTATATCTCGATAATTTTGATAACAAGGAACCAGACAAGTTTGAAGAAAATGTAATTCTTTACGTGGGTACTTTAATAAGAAAAAAAGGTGTTTTAGAACTGCCAGGAATTTTTAACAAAGTACGTAACGATTTTTCGGGTGCCAAATTAATTCTAATTGGCGGAGACACTTTAGATTTAAAAACAAAATCAAAATCAACATGGGAATTAATGAAGACTTTATTTACTGAAGATGATTTAAAAAATGTAAATTATCTAGGCAAAATTCCATATGGAGAAATTCAAAATTACATAAAGAAAGCAAACGTATGCGTATTTCCTACTTATGCAGAAACTTTCGGAATGGTAACAACAGAAGCTATGGCGATGCAGAAAGCTGTTGTGAATAGCAATATTGGTTGGGCTCAAGAATTGATTATTGATGGAGAAAGTGGTTATCTGGTTTACCCTTCAAATCATGATAAATATGCTGATAGAATTCGTAATATTTTTAAGAGTAGTGATTTGAGTTTGGAAATTGGAAAAAATGCCAGACAAAGAGTCGAAAATAAGTTTGATATTAACAAACTTGTCAAAGAAAATATAGCATTTTATTTAAAAGTAATAAATTCAAAATCAATTTAATGCCAGTTATAGTTTATCATCAAAACAATAAAGTTGTTGAAGTTGACTTTAATGGAAAAAGTATTCTATTTTCCCAAAAAAGTATAGCAGATAATTTATTTCAGATTGCTGAGCAATATCCTGAATGTCTTATTATCTGGTGTCAATTAGATTTAAAATCAAATTTAAATCGTAATGTATTGGCAGAGATTTTCCATCATAAAAAAATAATGGCATCTTATAATCTGTCTTCAATTTCTTTTTTACCAGAAAGTATTGAATATGTTGACGAATCTCCTTTTTTGAATATAAAAAAAGATGTAAGCTATCCTACTTGGATGATGAGCGAAGACGTTGGAGGGATTTACGCATCGGTTTTAAATCTTCTAAAAGACAAAATTAATACAAATTCAAGCTTTGATTATTTTTTACATTCTATGGCAAAATTAGCAATGTTAGGAGGGCTTTTATGCTATTCAGAACCGTTGTTAGTTAAAGATTGCCGAGATGTCAAAGTAAAGGATAAAAAAAATGACTTTCTAACATTTCGTTTTGTTAAACAGCATTATAGAACTCGTTGGGTTTTTATTTTGTTTTTAGATCTATTATTTTATGAAAAGAGGTTTGCTATTTTTCCATTGATAACAAGTTTTATCTTCAAAAAACGATATTTAAATGAAGACTTGTTAGATAAAATTCCTGTTCAATCCAACAGAAAAGTTATAGAAAAAAAGACTATTGATGTTATTATTCCGACTATTGGAAGAAAAAAATATTTGCATGATGTTTTAAAAGATTTGTCAAAGCAGACTCATTTACCCGAAAATGTCATCATAATAGAACAAAATTCTGATTTAAGTAGTGAGTCTGAATTAGATTATCTTAATAATGAAAACTGGCCTTTTAATATCAAGCATACTTTTACACATCAAACTGGAGCGTGCAATGCAAGGAATTTGGCTCTTGCAGAAGTTACAAGTGAGTGGGTTTTCTTAAATGACGATGACAATAGATTTGAATCTGACTTAATTGAAAAAACATTCGAAAACATCACTCAATACGGTTGTTTGTCAGTTTTAACATTTTATCCTGATGCCAATCAGAAATTGGTTAAGCGAAAAATTTGTCAAGCTTCAATATTTGGATCTGGCAATAGCTTTATAAAAGCTACAGCACTCAAAAAGGTAAAATTTAATAAAAGTTTGGAATTTGGATATGGAGAAGATACTGAATTTGGAATACAGTTGAGAAATGTTGGATTTGATGTGATTTATTTTCCAAATCTTTTAATTAATCATTTAAGAGCGCCAATGGGAGGTTTTCGAACTAAACCTATTTTAGCATGGAAGGATGAAATCGTCCAGCCAAAACCTTCTCCAACGATTATGTTTTTGAAAATAAATAATAACACTTTAAAACAAGTTTTGGGATATAAAACGGTACTTTTTTTTAAATTTTATAAAGTACAGCAAATAAAAAATCCAATAAAATATCTTTCTAGTTTTAGAGCACAATGGAAATCTAGTCTCCTTTGGGCAGAAAGATTAAAAGGGTGAAATTAGTTAAAAGATGGTTGTCAAAATATAAAAAGTATAACATTTACAACTTATGAAATTTTCATTAATAGTATGTACATATATGCGTTCTGGAGCATTGTTAAGTTTACTCCAATCTTTAGAGAAACAGATTTTGTATCCAGACGAAATTTTAATCATCGATGGGTCTATTAATGATGAAACAGAATTAATGTTAAGTCAAAATAGATTTAATAATTTAAAATATTTTAAAGTTTCCGATCAGGATAGAGGATTAACAAAACAACGTAATATAGGAATTTCGAAGCTAAATACTCATTCAGAAGTGATTTGTTTTCTGGATGACGACACAATTTTAGAACCAGATTACTTCTGCGAAATTATTAAAGCATTTAAAGAGAGACCTGATGTAACAGGAATTGGTGGTGTGGCAGTTAATGAAAATAAATGGCAGCTTAAAAATCAAGATGTTCTATATAACACAAAAAAGTATTATCTCTTTGAAGGATATTTCTATCCTGAAGGTTTACGGAATATAGTCCGTAATTATCTAGGCCTTGCCTCTAATTTGGGGCCAGGAAAAATGCCTTTGTATTCTCACGGAAGAACTTGTGGCTTTCCTTTAACAAATAAAATATATGAAGTTGATCTATTGATTGGTATGTCAATGTCTTTTAGAAGAAATGTGCTTGAGAAAAATAAATTTTCAAAATTTTTTGAAGGTTATGGTTTATATGAAGATGCTGATTTTAGTTTAAGAGCTTTACAATTTGGTAAAAACGTCATTAATACAAATGCTAAGCTATATCATTATCATGATCCATCAGGAAGACCAAATCAATATAAATATGGGAAAATGGTAGTAAGAAACGGATGGTATGTTTGGAGGATTAAAAATCCAAATCCAAAAATCATTGATCGTTTTAAATGGAATGCTATAACTATTGTATTGGCTTTAATTCGGTTTGTTAATATTTTGACCGAGAAAAATAAGAAAGACCCATTAACAGAAGCAATTGGAAGGATGGTAGGCTATTTCAGTTTGATCTTTGCGAAACCTGCTTTGCCAACTTCTAATAATTAGAAAATAGAGAATTTTAAAGATTGTAAAAAAAACAAAGATTGAAATCAATTAAATTTGTTATCATAACTCACGTATCTCATGTTTTTAAAAACAATGAATATTTAGGATATTCACCTTATGTTCAAGAAATGAATATTTGGTTGAAGTATGTTGATGAGGTTATTATTGTTGCTCCATTAATAAAGCGGGAAATAACCCCAATAGATATTTCGTATCAACATGATAAAATAAATTTTAAGGCAGTTCGTGATTTTAGTTTTATTAGTTTAAATAATATTATCTCATCAATTTTTAAATTGCCTGTTGTTTTTTGGAAGATATTTTGGGTAATGAAAAAGGCAGACCATATTCATTTAAGATGCCCAGGAAACATGGGTCTGATAGGTTGCCTTGTTCAGATTTTTTTTCCAAATAAAACTAAAACAGCAAAATATGCCGGAAATTGGGATCCTAAAAGTAATCAGCCTTGGAGCTATCGCATGCAAAAATGGATTCTTAGCAATGCATTTCTAACAAGAAACATGCAGGTTTTAGTATATGGAGATTGGGAAAATCAATCAAAGAACATAAAATCATTTTTTACAGCAACTTATTCAGAATATGAAAAAAGCAGTGTCGAAAAAGAAGATTTTAAGAACGGAATAAAATTCATTTTTGTTGGGAGCTTAGTGTTAGGTAAAAATCCTTTGTATAGTGTTAAATTAGTTGAGAAATTACTATCAGCAGGGCATAATGTTACGTTAGATTTATATGGAGATGGTCTAGAAAGAGATTCTCTGAAAAATTATATTCAAATGAATAGATTGGAGGAATATATCATTATAAAAGGAAATCAGAATAAAGAAACTTTAAAAGCAGCTTATCAAGAAAGTCATTTTGTAATTTTACCTTCAAAAAGCGAAGGATGGCCGAAAGCCATTGCAGAGGGAATGTTCTGGGGTTGTATTCCAATTTCTACAAAAATATCATGTGTTCCTTATATGTTGGATTTTGGTAAACGTGGGGCTCTCCTTAAAATGGATTTGGATAAAGATGCTAAGCAGATAGGAGATTTAATAATGAATCAAAGGGCTTGGTTAAAGAAAAGTCAAATAGCGATGGAGTGGTCACGCAATTTTACTACAGATGTTTTTGAAAAAGAAATAGAAAAACTGCTGATAAAATGAGAATTGTACAGATTATAGATTCTTTAGAGGTCGGTGGTGCAGAGCGTATGGCAGTAAATTATGCAAATTCACTTGCCAACAAAATAGAATTTTCAGGATTAATCTCAACAAGAAATGAAGGTTTGCTTTTGGATCATATAGATCAAAAAGTAGCATATTTATTCTTAAAAAGAAAATCTACTATAGATTTAAGCGCAATTTTTAGATTAAGAAATTATTTGAAAAAAAATAAAGTGGATCTTATTCATGCGCATAGCTCTTCTTTTTTTATTGCAGTTTTAGTAAAAATAACAATGCCATGGATCAAAATAATCTGGCATGATCATTATGGAATTTCGCAAAATCTTGCATTACGAAAAAACTTGACATTAAAATTATCATCTTATCTTTTTTTAGGAATTATTTCTGTAAATGATTCTCTGCAAAAATGGGCTCAAGATTATTTGAATTGTAAAAACCTTATTTATTTTCCAAACTTTATAATCAAACCAGCTGTTTTTTTTGATGGTATTCAGTTAAAAGGAAAAGATGGCCAAAGAATAATTTGTGTTGCAAACTTGCGTCCTCAAAAAAACCATGAATTATTGATTAATGGCGCAAAAGAAATTTATGAAAAATTTCCAGAATGGAGCTTCCATTTAATAGGTAAAGATTTTAATGATTCCTATAGTGCTAATCTATTAGAGCTGGTTAAAGAAAAAGGACTTTCTGAAACGGTATTTTTTTATGGAGCAGTACATAATGTTCAGGAATTGTTGCAACAGAGCGATATTGCAGTTTTAACTTCTCTTTCAGAAGGACTTCCGTTGGCTGTTTTAGAATATGGACTAGCTAATTTACCTGTTGTGACAACCAATGTTGGTGAAATTTCAAAAGTTGTTCCCTCATCTAAAGAAGGTTTGAAAATTGATTCTAATAATTTAACGCAATTTGTAGAGTCAGTTCAGATATTGATTGAAAATCAAGATATTCGTAAATCATTAGGAAACCTGTTAAACCTTCACGTAAATGAAAATTTTGGTGAAGAATCAATTTTAAAAGAGTACATAACATGGTTGAAATCTTTAACCGCCATTACGAAGTAAATATTTTATAATGAAAAACACAAAACTTAGTTATTTAGCCATAATCGTTTTTCATGCATTATTAGCATTAATTATTTTTGTTATTCCTTTTTTTTCAAAAATATATGCTCTATTAATTATTGTAATAGGCGTTATTGTAATTATTAGAAACAGAAACAGAAATAATGAAGTACTTTTTGCTAGCGCATATTTAGTAGGTGCAGAAGTCTTGCTTAGGATGACAGGAGGGAGTTTTAATAATGAATACACAAAATTTTGTGTTATTGGTTTTATGATTCTTGGTATGATATATAGTAACTTTTCAAAAAGTGCACTAATTTATTTGTTTTTTTTCATACTTCTGGTTCCTTCTATTCTTATTACAGCCAATTATCAGGATTTAGGCACAGATGTTAAAAAGGCTTTATTTTTTAATTTATCAGGACCGGTATGTTTGGCGATATGTTCAATATATACATTTGGGAGAAAAATTACTTTCGATAATATTCAAAAGTTATTATTAGTGATGGCATTTCCTATTATTTCTACAACTGTATATTTGTTTCTTTATACTCCCAATATACAAGATGTTGTAACGGGAACTCAATCAAATTTCGAAACATCTGGTGGTTTTGGCCCTAATCAAGTGTCAACAATATTGGGATTAGGAATGTTTATTTTTTTTACACAAATAATTCTGTTTTCAAAATCTAAAATAGAATTATTAATAAATGGAGGGCTGTTAGTTTTCATAAGTTATAGAGGGATTGTTACTTTTTCTAGAGGAGGAATTATTACGGGTGTAGTAATGATTATTTGCCTTTTATTTTTATTGTATTATTTTTCAAATGCAAAAGGCAGAAGTAAGTTTGCTCTAGTTTTTGTTTTAACAATTGCTTTAGGAAGCGGTATTTGGGGGTATAGTTCTTTGCAAACAAGAGGTCTTATAGAGAAAAGATATAGTAATAAAGATGCATTGGGAAGAGAAAAGAAAGATAGACTGGGAGGCAGAGAGGAAATAATGGATGCTGATATTACACTTTTTTTAGAGAATCCTATTGTAGGAGTAGGTGTGGGGCTTAGTAAAGAAAAAAGAGCAGATCAACTTGGAGTGGCAGTTGCTTCACATAACGAAATAACCAGGCTTTTTTCCGAACATGGATTATTGGGCATTTTTGCATTGTTGATAATTGGAGTTACTCCTTTTGTATTTTATATAGAAAATAGACAGCATTTATATTTTTTATCATTTTACTTTTTTTGGTTGCTAACAATTAACCATGCGGCAATGCGAACGGCTGCCCCAGCATTTATATATGCATTATCGCTTCTTTTTGTACAGGTGAAAATTCCTGAAGAAACAGAAAATTAATAGATTAGTTATATTTTTTTGCGATACATTTGCTGTGCCCTATAACCAAATTTAAAACCTACAAGTGATGTTCTCAAAAAAGAAAATGCATTTTGAAATTTCAGAAAGGAAGATATTGCTCCTTTCTTTCGATGCTGTTTTTATTTTAATTGCTTTGTATCTATTAAGCGCCGTATTTGATTATCATTATTTCGCTTTTGATATAAATAATTCGTTTAGCACACTTTTATTAGTGAGCTATCTTTACGCTTTTGGAGTAATTTTCGAAATTTATAATTTACAGGTAGCCAGCAATCATCTTCAGATTCTGCAAAATGTCGTTTTTACGGCTACGGCCACTGTTTTGGCTTATTTGTTTACTCCTGTTCTTTCTCCAGTACTGCCGAAACAAAGATTGGTAATATTAATATTTTATTTTACAGTATTAATTACACTGCTTTTATGGCGTTTGTTCTATTGCTATTTTCTAGCTTCTCACCGTTTTTCGCAAAATGTTGTTTTGATTTGTGATCAAAGCGAAGTCGAGGAATTAGTTTTAGGGCTGGAAAATGTAGATCCACATTACAAAATTGTTGGTTTTGTTAGTTCGGATTCTGTTGCAGATGAGAATTTAGGTTTTGACTATGTAAGCGAAATAAAGAAGGAAGATTTAGAACGTTTTGTATCTACACACAATGTCTCAGAAATTGTAATTGCTTCTCAGAAAACAGATGGGATCACTCCCGATCTATATCAGCAGTTGCTTCATTTATTAGAAAAAGGAAATATTATACGTGAATATACACAGGTTTATGAAAGCAAAACACAACGAATTCCTGTTCATCATATAGAAAGAGATTTTTATAGATTTTTCCCTTTTAGCAGAAGTAATAGCAATAAACTTTATTTATTTTTTGTACGTCTTATAGAAATCATGTTTTCTGTTTTGGGACTTTTAATCAGTTTAGTTTTTATTCCGATAATTTTTATCTGTAATCTATTTGCTAATAAAGGAAGTTTATTTTACACGCAAGAAAGAGTAGGAAAAAATGGAGTAGTTTTCGAGATTTATAAATTTAGAACTATGACGGAGAATTCAGAGACAAATGGAGCTGTTTTTGCAACTCATAATGACAGAAGAGTTACTCCATTTGGTAAAATTATGAGAAAGTCAAGAATTGATGAACTGCCTCAATTTATTAATGTTTTGAAAGGAGAAATGGGCGTAATTGGACCAAGACCTGAACGTCCTTTTTTTGTTGAAGAAATTGCTGCTGTAATGCCTTTTTATGAAACACGTCATGTAATTAAACCTGGACTTACAGGTTGGGCGCAAGTTAATTATTCATACGGAGAATCAATCGACGAGAGTTTGGTTAAGTTGCAATACGATTTATATTACATCAAACACAGAAGTATATTTCTTGATTTGAGTATTACCTTCAAAACCATTACTACGGTTTTATTCTACAGAGGTCAATAATAATAATTTTAAATTATAATCGGAATTGGTTTTTTGTTGCGAATTGCGGTTCGCACTAAAACCACTCCGCTTGTAATAATCAACGGTAAAGTGATAAAGAAATGTGCTTTATTGATTAAAAACAAAAAGTAAATTACTAAAAGCACAAAGTTGATTAACGAAAATCTGTAAGTCCATAGTTTGTTTTTGAAAATAGAAAACAAAACTAAAAGCAATAAAAGCGGACTAAAAAGCAATACGTTATAATTCATCGCCAATTCTTGGTGAAACGAATAAAATCCCATAATAACGAAGAATATTCCAATTAGAGAGAGAATCAAGAAGTAGATTTTATCAACTGTTTTGTTTTTCGCAAAGATTACAAAAAGCAAAATAAAAAGATATGTATAAATGTTATTCCACCAAGAAGTTGGTGTTTCTTTTGTAAACTCAAGGAGTGTTTTACTTTTCGCAGCTAGAGACTTATTCTTGAAAGTAGTTTTGTCTAAACTGTTTTTCAATTCAAAAGGAAGAAAAATTCTGGTTCCCATTTGATCAACTTTAGTTCCGAAAATAATACTTGTTCCTAATTGATCGTAAAAATGGCCATCAAAATAAGGAAATAGGATAGAACGGTAGGTTTTATCTGTATCTTCTTTTTTTACTATTACATTTTCGCCTAAAGTTTTATTCACCACATCAACAACCATCGAAGTACAGTTTCTATCGATGAATTTATAAGTGTAATAGCGCTCATCAGAATCTAAAACAGCATTTAGCTGGTCGAAAAGTTTTTGCTTTAAGTCTTGAGAAATTAATAATTCTTGCTCATAAATGCTTCTTTTCTCATAAGTGTATTCATTAAAAAAATCTGCATATGAATGCACAGTGGCAAAATATTGCAAATCTCCTTTTGCAAACTTTAAAACAAAATTTGGAGTTCTAAAATCAAAAGTCCCATAATTGTAAACAACGTCAAAATTGTTTACAGGATCTAAAACTCTAATTCCGGTATGTCCAAAGTAGGAATACGTTTCATTTCCAAGACCACAAGTCAAAATGCTTATTTTAGCATCTTTAGATAAAGCTAAACTCTGGCTGAAACCAATAAAACTTGATAAGAATAATAGAATAAAAAGTGCTTTTTTGAACATGACAGTTTTCATGATTTAAAATTTTAAATGTTTTATGGTTTCTTATTATCTAAAGATACCTAAATCTACTTTCAGCGAAAAAATATTAGAATACAATGCGGTACTTTGATTGCCTAAATCAGTCAAAGCATAATCAATTTGTATGCCTTTATATCTAAAGCCTAAACCAATATTAGGCTGAAAATTTACTTTTTCGGTATTATCCAGTTGCGTTACATTCTGAAAGTTTCCTGCGCCAGCGCGCACAAAAACCAAATCGGTATAACTAAACTCAAACCCTAGAGCTGGGTCTATACTTATAGCTTTTGATGAAATGATGTCGTTTGTCTGCTCGAATCGCACATTTAAATTGGCAGAAGTTACAAGACTGCATTCATTATGAAAATCAAATCTCTTAGAAACTCCCAATTGCGCTTTTGGCAATGTTATCTCGGTACTTTCTGGCAAAGTATTGTTTTCTCCCGGAATTGCATCGGCGATCTTTTTATATTCTTCTTCATCAATATTCCAAACGTTGTAAGTTGTAGTGATATCTCGAAGCATTAAACCAAACTTCCAATCATTTCTTTCAAACTGAAGTCCGATATCAAATCCAAATCCCCACGAATTTGCAAATTTTCCAATTACCCTTCGAATTACTTTAGCATTTACTCCATATTGAAATCCGTCAACAGGTAGTTTTCGTGCATAAGAAAAAGTAAAACCATAATCGGCAGTAGAGAAAAGGCTAATTCTATTATAATCAATATTCCCTTGGTTATCGATTAATTGCGTCGTGTCCATAATGTCGTCTACGCCAAAACGAATCATCGAAATTCCCCAAGCACTTCTGTCATCAATCGGACTTGCGTAACCAATGTAATCGTATTGTGCAATATTGGCAAAGTAGCTGGCGTGCATCAGAGCAATTTGATGATCTTCGAGATGTGTCAAACCTGCCGGATTCCAGTAAACTGCATTTACATCATTTGAAGAAGCAGTTGCAGCACTTGCCATTCCAAGAGCAGCGGCATCGACCCCAATATTCATAAACTCATTCGAATATTTTCGAACGGTTTGCGCATACTGAAAAGTACAACTCCAAAATAATAAAAACACTAAATATTTCTTCAACGTATATGTTTTTGCAGATCGAGGCCTGTTTTAAAATTTTTATCAAAAATATAATATTTTAGTCATCTAATAAGTTCCTATGCTTAAATATTCCCAAAGTCGAACTTAGAAATAAAAAACTCTCGAAAAAACTCGTTTTTCATCGAGTTATTATGCTAAATTTGTTCTCTACCATTATCAAATTTTTAAGCTATGAACATTAAAAAGCATATTCCAAATCTAATTACATTAATAAATCTTTTCTGCGGTTGTGTCGCAATTGTTTATGTTTCTCAGAATAATTATTTAATGGCTTTTTACATGGTTTGCTTAGGAATCTTTTTTGATTTCTTCGATGGTTTTTTTGCCAGATTATTTAAAGTTTCAAGTCCGCTAGGGTTGCAGCTAGACTCTTTAGCAGATATGGTTACAAGTGGTGTAACGCCTGGATACGTTATGTATAGTATGTTTACCAACAGCGCACATGAATTAGGCACACATCCAGCAATTCCATTCTTGGGATTTATCATCACTTTAGGATCTTGCTACCGTTTGGCTAATTTTAATATTGATACACGTCAGACTGATTCTTTCATTGGACTGCCAACTCCAGCAAATGCATTATTTATTTTAAGTCTTCCTTTGGTTATTTCGTTTTCAGATTCTTTGATGGTTTTAGAGATTTTAACTAATCAATGGGTTTTATTAGTGATAACATTGTGTAGCGCTTATATTTTAAATGCTGAAATTCCGTTGTTTGCTTTAAAAATTAAAAAATTCAGTTTGAAAGAAAATGCGCTTCAAATTGTGTTTTTGATTATTTCTGTATTAATGATTGTTTTCCTTCAGTATATAGCAATTCCATTAATTATTGCTTTTTATGTATTGCTGTCGATCATTAATAATCTTTTTTTGAAAAAGTAATTCTGTTTAATGGCAAGAAAAACGACTTATCGTAAAACATATTCAAGAAAACCAGCTGGAAGATCTTTTCTGAGTAGACTTTTTCGAGGACTTTTATTGATTTTTTTCGGACTTTTATTCATTGCAGTAATTTATCATTATCGCAAAGGACTTGCTTATTATTTAGGTTTTAAAACAGAAAAAGTTTTAGATGAAAATGAAGTGGACAAACATCTTTCTGATGTGCGAAATATTCGAGTTCTAGAAAATCATAAAGGAAAAGTAATTGGAATTGACGTTTCTGAATTTCAAGGAAAAGTAGATTGGGAAGAAGTCGAAATCTTGGATGAAAAATATCCTGTTCAATTTGTTTTTATTCGTGCAACTGCAGGGAATGATCGTGTTGATAGACAATTCAAAAGAAATTGGGAAGGCGCAAAAGAAAATAAAATCATGCGTGGCGCTTATCATTATTATCGTCCAAACGAAAATTCTATTGAACAGGCAGATCTTTTCATTAAAACAGTAAAATTGCAAAAAGGAGATCTTCCGCCAGTTTTAGATATCGAGAAATTACCTAAAAATCAATCTTTAGACAGTTTAAAAAAAGGATTAAAGCGTTGGCTAGTTAAAGTAGAAAAACATTACCAAGTTCGTCCAATAATTTATTCGGGAGAAAGATATTATTCAGATTTTTTAAAAGAAGAATTCGGAGATTATTTGTTTTGGATTGCCAATTATAATTTCTATAGAGAGAAAATCGAAGATGATTGGCTGTTTTGGCAGTTTACAGAAAAAGCTTCTCTGCCAGGAATTAAACACCGCGTTGATGTTAATATTTACAACGGCGATTTAGAGCAATTGCATTTTATTACTGTTGAGTAGTTTAAGGTAAAATTTAGATTTATTTCAATAAAACTAAAACAACAATTATTATAAAAGGCAAAAGAAGCATTACAGAATAAGGATTGGCAAAATTTATAGTATAACCCATCCATTGAATCTTTTTAGGAGGAAGTAATCTTTTGTCTTTGGGATTATAATAACAGGTATTGAAGAAATACCAATTCTTTGGGTCTTTATGCCAGTTGTCGTAATCTTCCTGAGTTGGTTTTTCTGATTTCATTTGTAACTTTTTTACGAATCTTAGATTTAAAAAAAAATGGTAAAAAGCAATTTACTTTTTACCATTCAATATTATAACTTTTTTAAAATTCCAGTTTCTTTTTACGAAGCTCGAAGTTTTGTCCAAGATAAACACGACGCACCATTTCGTCTTCTACCAATTCTTCTGGAACTCCGGCTTTAAGAATTCCTCCTTCAAACATTAAGTATGTTTTGTCGGTAATTGCTAGAGTTTCTTGAACGTTGTGATCGGTAATTAAGATTCCGATGTTTTTATTTTTTAATTGCGCTACAATTCGCTGAATATCTTCAACAGCAACAGGGTCAACTCCTGCAAAAGGCTCATCCAATAAAATAAATTTTGGATCGGTTGCCAATGCACGAGCAATTTCTGTACGACGACGCTCACCTCCTGAAAGTAAATCGCCTCGGTTGGTGCGAATATGTTCTAAACTGAATTCTTCAATTAAGCTTTCCATTTTTGCAATTTGAGCTTCTTTAGAAAGTTTAGTTAATTGTAAAACGCTCAAGATATTATCTTCAATACTTAATTTTCTAAAAACAGAAGCTTCTTGTGCCAAGTAACCAATTCCTTGTTGTGCACGTTTGTACATCGGATAATCGGTAATGTTTAAATCATCCAGAAAAATATTTCCTTGATTTGGTTTTACCAATCCTACAATCATGTAGAAAGACGTTGTTTTTCCAGCTCCATTTGGTCCCAAAAGTCCCACGATTTCTCCTTGATTTACTTCAACAGAAATTCCTTTTACAACACTTCGTCCTTTATAGGTTTTGATTAAATTATCGGCTCTTAGCTTCATTTGTTTAATGTGAAAATTAGATAATTTGAAAATGAGATAATTTTAAAAAAAAACTAAATCATAATCAATTTTATAATTTGATTTGAAAGGCAAAATAAGTGTAAAATATTCAATAGAATGAATCAATTAACAAATTATTGCGTTTTCAAAACTTAGAATTTGTATTTCAAAATTAAATAATTAGCACATTTCCAGAGAAATTATCTAATTATCAAATTGACACATTCTCTAATTATTTGCCTTGCTCTTCCAGTGCTTCCCAGAATTCGTAAGCTCTTCTTAAATGAGGAACTACAATTGTTCCTCCAACAAGAGTAGCAATTCCCATTGCTTCCATCATTTCTTCTTTAGAAACACCTTCTTTATAGCTAGTTTCTAAATGGTATTTTACACAGTCGTCACATCTTAAAACGGTTGATGCAACTAAACCAAGTAGTTCTTTTGTTTTTACATCAAGAGCGCCTTCTGCATATGCATTGGTGTCAAGATTAAAAATTCGCTTTACAATTTTGTTGTTGTCAGCAAGCAGTTTTTCGTTCATTTTAGAACGATAGTCGTTAAATTCTTGAACTATATCAGACATTTTCTTTTAATTTATTTTTATAAACAATCTTCGAAATTAGAATACTAACCTCGTAAATAAGCAACATCGGAATTGCAACAATAGTCTGGCTCACAACATCTGGCGGCGTTACGATTGCGGCAATAATTAAAATAATTACGACGGCATATTTCCAATACTTTCTTAAAAATTCAGGAGTTACTAATCCTAATTTGGTTAAGAAATAAATAGCGATCGGAAGCTCAAAAAAGATCGCACTTCCAAGAATACTCGTTTTAACCATTCCCATATAAGATTCTAGAGTGAATTGGTTTTTTACGACATCACTAATAGAGAATGTTGCAACGAAGTTTACCGACATCGGAATTACAACAAAATATCCAAACAATACTCCCAAGAAGAAAAGCAATGAAGAAACAAAGATGAAAAGTTTCGCATTTTTTCTTTCTTTCTCATAAAGTGCAGGGCTGATAAACTTCCAGATTTCCCATAAAATATAAGGGAAACTCAAAATGAAACCTGCCAAAAGACACATCCAGACAAAAATATTGACCTGACCTTCCATTTCAGTATTTTGAATAATGAAATTCAGTTCTGTAATACAGATGCTGTCAGCAAAACCTAATGAATGAGATAAGTCGCAAAACCAAACATACGTAAAGAATGTTGGTCTAATCGGACCTAAAATAATCTGATCAAATAAATAATCACTAATAAAATAAGTGACAATTGCCATTATAATTGTTGCAAGTGTACTTCTAACCAATAACCATCTTAGTTCTTCAAGATGATCTAAAAATGACATTTCGCCAAGATTTTTCTTTGCCATTATACGATTCCTTCTTTTAAAATGTCATGTAAATGTAAAACTCCTTTATATTCTCCGTTATCCGCAACGATCAATTGTGTAATCGAAAAGTCTTCTAAAATGTTTAAAGCATCAACAGCCATAGTTTCAGACGAAACTACTTTTGGATTTTTTGACATAATATCCTTTGCAGTTAAGTCCGCAATACTATCTACGTCATTTAGCATTCTTCGGATGTCTCCATCGGTAATAATTCCAACAATTTTATTGTCTTCAATTACTGCCGTAACACCTAATCTTTTTTCAGAGATTTCAAAAATCGCTTTTTTGATAGAAGTTTCTGGAGTGACAGCTGGTTTTAATGAATGCTCAATCATGTCTTTCACACGAAGCAATAGTTTTTTTCCTAAAGCGCCTCCAGGATGATAAACCGCAAAATCTTCTGGTTTAAAATCACGCATTTCCATTAGGCAAACAGCTAAAGCATCACCCATTACAAGCTGTGCTGTTGTGCTATTTGTAGGAGCTAAATTGATAGGGCAGGCTTCTGTGTCAACAGTTGTATTTAAAACCAAATCAGAGCCTTTTGCCAAAAATGAAGTTGTGTTTCCTGTAATGGCAATTAAAGTATTTCCAAATCTTTTTAATAAAGGAACAAGTACTTTAATCTCTGGACTATTTCCGCTTTTAGAAATGCAGATAATCACATCATCATTTTGTATCATTCCTAAATCACCGTGAATAGCTTCTGCTGCGTGCAAAAACATAGAAGGAGTTCCAGTTGAGTTAAAAGTAGCTACCATTTTTTGTGCAATGATCGCGCTTTTTCCAATTCCTGTAACGATTAGACGGCCTTTAGATTCGTATATGCGTTGGACAGCTTCGTAAAAATTTTCGTCCAAAAAATCAATTAGTTTTGTAATTGCTTCACTTTCAGAGAGTATTGTTTTCTTGGCGATCGCCAATATATTTTCTTTTGTGATCAAAACAGAATATTTAAAATTTGTATGTATAAAAGAAAGTTGTATCTTTATGTGTTGCAAATTTATACAAAATACCATTAATATAGAGAATGAATTCAAATGAAATTGAAATACATAAAGAATTAAAGAAGTATTTCGGCTTTAGCCAATTTAAAGGCTTGCAAGAGCAAGTCATTACGAGTATTTTAGACGAGAAGAATACATTCGTAATAATGCCGACTGGTGGTGGAAAGTCTCTTTGTTATCAACTGCCAGCTTTAATTCAAGAAGGAACAGCAATAGTTGTTTCTCCTTTAATTGCTTTGATGAAAAATCAGGTTGATGCAATTCGAAGCCTTTCGTCTGAAAATGGAATTGCACATGTATTAAACTCCTCTCTAACCAAAACAGAAATTGCTCAGGTCAAAAAAGATATTACGTCTGGATTGACCAAACTTTTGTATGTCGCCCCAGAATCACTAACAAAAGAAGAATATGTTGCCTTTTTGCAAAGTGTGCCTATTTCTTTTGTAGCCATTGATGAGGCACACTGTATCTCAGAATGGGGGCATGATTTTAGACCAGAGTATAGAAATCTGCGAAATATAATTAAGCAGCTGGGTAAAGTGCCAATTATTGGACTTACCGCAACCGCAACACCAAAGGTTCAGGAAGATATCTTGAAAAACCTTGATATGGCCGATGCCAATACTTTTAAAGCATCGTTCAACAGACCGAACTTATATTATGAAGTTCGTACCAAAACAAAAAACATCGAGTCGGATATTATTCGATTTATCAAACAGCATAAAGGCAAATCTGGAATTATTTACTGCTTAAGCCGTAAAAAAGTAGAATCGATTGCCGAAGTTTTACAAGTAAACGGAATCAGTGCTGTTCCTTATCACGCAGGTTTAGATGCAAAAACACGGGCGAAACATCAGGATATGTTCTTGATGGAAGATGTCGATGTCGTTGTAGCAACAATTGCTTTCGGAATGGGAATTGATAAACCAGACGTTCGTTTTGTAATTCACCATGATATTCCGAAATCACTTGAAAGTTATTATCAAGAAACGGGTCGTGCAGGACGTGATGGAGGAGAAGGACATTGTCTAGCTTATTACTCTTATAAGGATGTAGAAAAGCTAGAGAAATTTATGTCTGGAAAACCGGTTGCCGAACAAGAAATTGGCTTCGCACTTTTGCAGGAAGTTGTGGCTTACGCCGAAACCTCAATGTCGCGTAGAAAATTCTTGCTGCATTATTTTGGTGAAGAATTCGACAGCGAAAATGGCGAAGGTGCTGATATGGACGACAACGTTCGTAACCCGAAACATAAAGTCGAAGCCAAAGAACAAGTGGTTAAATTACTTGAAATTGTTCGCGATACCAAACATATCTACAAATCAAAAGAAATTGTGTTTACTTTAATTGGGCGTATTAATGCTGTAATTAAAGCGCACAAAACAGATACGCAGCCTTATTTTGGTTCTGGTTCAGACCATGACGAAAAATATTGGATGGCATTACTAAGACAAGTTCTAGTTTCGGGTTATTTGTCTAAAGACATTGAAACTTATGGTGTGATCAAAATCACCAAAGCTGGTTTAGATTTTATTAAAAAGCCAGTTTCATTTATGATGTCTGAAGATCATGAATATACCGAAGCCGATGATGAAACTATTGTGACAGGGGGGAAATCTTCTGGAACAGCAGACGAAGTTTTAACTGGAATGCTTCGTGAGCTTCGTAAAAAAGTGGCTAAGAAATTGGGAGTTCCTCCATTCGTAGTTTTCCAAGATCCTTCAATCGAAGATATGGCTTTAAAATATCCGATTACGATACAAGAATTATACAATATTCATGGTGTAGGTGAAGGAAAAGCTAAAAAATACGGAAGCGAATTTGTTGCTTTAATCAGCAGATATGTTGAGGACAACGATATTATTCGCCCAGACGATTTAGTTGTAAAATCGACAGGAGTAAATTCTGCCAACAAATTATATATTATCCAAAATATTGATAGAAAGCTTTCATTAAATGATATCGCTTCCGCGAAAGGACTTTCGATGGATGCGCTAATCAAAGAAATGGAACAAATCGTTTATTCTGGAACAAAGCTGAATATCAAATATTGGTTAGACGATATTTTAGACGACGATCAGCAGGAAGAAATTCACGATTACTTCATGGAATCTGAATCTGATAAAATCGAAGATGCGCTAAAAGAATTTGATGGCGATTACGATATTGACGAATTGCGTTTAATGCGTATTAAGTTTATCAGCGAAGTAGCTAATTAGGTATAAGGTAAAAGTGAGATGTGAAATGTGTTTTTTGATACACAAACATCTCACTTTTTTTATTTTACATCTTACTCTGAATAAATTTCTCCTCGGTGCGGTTTCAAAGCATCTCTTACTTGAATCATATTCTCGTCAGTTACTACCATAAAAGCTATGGCGTACATTTCGTCTATGATTTTAAATCCTGTAATATTTAGAGGCAATTTTTCTATTGCGATATATTCTTTTAAATGAATTTCGTGGTGTTCAGCAGTTTTAGCTGATGCAGGTCCGCGGAAATCCCAAATTAGTTTTATTTTTCGTGACATTGTTTTATAGGTGCAAAGGTTGACAGATACAAAGGTACAAAGTCTTTATTAAGGTTCTAAGATTCTGAGATGCTAAGATTTTAAGTTTTTTTAAAACTGTTCTTCAAGAAATCTTTTTAATCTAAATAATCTGTGGCTAAAAAAAATATAAATCTGCTTATATCTGTGTGAATCTGCGTGAAATTTTAAAGCAAAGATAAAATCTCATTTCAAAATAGTACTTTTGCATGTTCTTTTCATAGAAAGAAAAGCGAATAGAATAAATATACAAAAATGCCTAAAGAACTTTTACTTCAAGTTACACCCGAAATTGCTGCAAACGAATTATTGCTAAAAGACTATTTGTCTAAGCAGATTAAAGTTTCTGCTCAGGAAATTCAGCATGTTTCAATTTTAAAGCGCTCTATTGATGCACGTCAGAAAGCGATTAAAATTAATTTGAAAGTTCTTATTTATTTAAAAGGTGAACCTTTTCAGGAAACGAAACTTGAACTTCCTATATATAAGGATGTGTCCAGTGCACAAGAAGTAATTGTTGTTGGAGCAGGTCCGGCTGGACTTTTCGCAGCATTACAATTAATTGAATTGGGTTTAAAACCAATTGTTTTAGAACGCGGAAAAGACGTTCGAGGCCGTCGTCGTGACTTGAAAGCGATAAACCGCGAGCATATCGTAAACGAGGATTCTAATTACTGTTTTGGAGAAGGTGGAGCAGGAACCTATTCGGATGGAAAATTATATACCCGTTCTAAAAAACGTGGCGACGTAACCAGAATTCTAGAACTTTTAGTGGCTTTTGGAGCTTCTGAAGATATTTTGGTAGAAGCGCATCCGCATATTGGCACGAATAAATTGCCGAAAATCATTGAAGATATTAGAAATAAAATCAGGGAATTTGGTGGTCAGGTTTTATTTGAAACTCGTGTAGCTGATATCTTGGTAAAGAATAATGAAGTTGAAGGTATCGTAACTCAAAACGGAGATAAAATTCATGCCAATAAATTAATCTTAGCAACGGGACATTCGGCTCGTGATATTTTTGAATTATTAGATAAAAAGAAAATTTTAATAGAAGCAAAACCTTTTGCTTTGGGAGTTCGTGCAGAGCATTCTCAGGAATTAATCGACAGCATTCAATACAGCTGTGATTTCCGTGGAGAACATTTGCCTCCAGCGCCATATTCTATCGTAAAACAAGTTAACGGCCGAGGAATGTATTCATTCTGTATGTGTCCAGGAGGTGTAATTGCGCCTTGTGCGACAAGTCCGGGAGAAGTGGTTACAAACGGATGGTCACCATCTAAACGTGATCAGTCAACAGCAAATTCTGGAATTGTAGTCGAATTAAAATTGGAAGATTTTAAGCCTTTTGCAAAATTTGGGGCTTTGGCTGGAATGGAATTTCAAAAAAGTATCGAACAAAAAGCTTGGCATTTGGCTGGAGAAACCCAAAAAGTTCCAGCTCAAAGAATGATTGATTTTACTAAGAGTAAAGTTTCAGCAGATATTCCGAAAACATCTTATGTTCCAGGAACAACTTCAGTTGAATTAGGACAAGTTTTTCCAGGATTTTTGACTCAGATTATGCGTCAAGGATTTCAGGATTTTGGAAAATCAATGCGTGGTTATTTAACTAACGAAGCTATTTTGCATGCGCCAGAAAGTAGAACTTCGTCGCCAGTTAGAATTCCGAGAGATCCTATGACATTAGAGCATTTGCAAATCAAAGGTTTATATCCTTGCGGAGAAGGTGCAGGCTATGCTGGCGGAATTATTTCTGCAGCAATTGATGGCGAAAAATGTGCCTTGATGATTGCGGAATCCTTGAAATAATTGACCTCAGGTTTTTTGGTGTAGTAAAAAGATTGTTATCTTAGTGGTTTGATTGTAATAGAATTTGCCCCAAAGATGACAATACAAGAAATAGAAGAAAAATACGGATTCAATTTTCCGCTTTTATACAAGCAATTAGACGCTGACGGAATGTTAGACGTCGGAGAATATGGTCCAAATTGGTACACGGAAGTTTATCCAACCTTAAAAGATAATCCGCCTTTGCTTTTGCATTCGTATGATTTTGAATCATTGAATTTGAAATCGGTTGCCGAAGAAATAGAAGAACTCAGAGATCCAGAGGATTATCGAAATATCAATCCAGAATTTAAATTTATTCCGTTTGCTAAAAGTGGCGGAGGTGATCATTATTGTTTCTTTTTAAACGAAGAAAACAATGGCGATGTGCCAATTGTTTTTGTGTGGCACGATTCAAACGAAGTCAATTATCTGGCAAAAAACCTTCAGGATTTTATCTTCAAAGTTTTATTGATTGATATGTCAAAACAAGATGTCTACAATGAACTTACTGACGAGGAATTTAGAAATGATATCGAATCGGTTTTTAAATCGCATAAAAAGTATTTGACGGAGCAGCAAAACAATATTCTGTCGGATATTTTAAAACGAGAAATCATTGATTATGAAATACATGTCTCGCCTAAAATAGTAGAATCGGCGAGAGGGTTATTGACAGATTTCGAATTAGAATCTATTGTCAATGAAGTAATTCCTTTTGATAAAATGAATCAGAGTTTTAAATATTCAAACGATTAATTTTTTAATGTAAAATATTTCCCATGGGCTTTTTCTCCAATTTATTTAATAGAAACAACGATCCGAAATCAATCATTTCTTTTGATGTTATTGATTCAATTTATAGTCATTTGCATCATGAATCGAATAGTATAGAATTTAAAGTAAAAGGAATTCATGACACGGTTACTGTAAATTTGTATTCTGTTCCTTCATCGCTAGATCACGAAGAAGGAAGGGCAGAAGTTAAAAAAGCCGGATTCAATAATGCGTATGAAGTTCTGAACGAACTTTATAAAAAACTGAATATTGGTGGCCTGTCAGAAGAAGCAATGCAGGACGATTTACAGTATGATTTTATTCATATTCAGTTTTATTCGCGACCAAGTCAGGAAATGAAAAAGCACTTTACAAGTGTGATTAATAATTTCATGATTTTCTTTTGCTGCACCAATAGTTTAGAAATAAACGATTTTAGAATGTTGTATTCTAGCAATCATTTTTCTGATTATGTAAAAGGTTTGCTAGATTCAGAATATCTTGATTTTAAGAATCCTCAAAATGAAACTCAGGAAATAGGGGTTAAAGATTTTAAAAAAGTTTTACAAGCTATATGCCAATATTTTAATGTTGAAATTCCTGCGGATATTGAGCTTCCGTCTTCAGAAAATCTGCTGCTAGATGACAAAGCAGCTGTGGAGGATTTTGAAGAATTTGTCAAATTAGTTTCGAGAAATAATATCGAGGAAGATGATGTAAAAAAATATTCAGAGAAGCTTTTTGAAAGTTTCAATGCCGAAACTAAAACGTATTATGAAACGACAGAAGATCATTTTAGTTTTTTTGACGAAATAAATACTTGGCATAGCGATTGGAAATTTGATCCAGAAGACGCAGAATATTTTATTTCGGAGATGCTTGGCGAAGATTTCAAATTTGATTATCCAGAAGAAACCTATAGTCATGATCTGTTTCCGTACATTCAATCGGAATTGGAAAAATCAAATCTCGAGCTATTGACTTATGAAACCTATGGAGACAGCTATTTGTTTTTTGTGGTAAACAAAGATGAAGTAGAAAGGATTTTAGAGCTGTCTGACCGAACTAAAATTGAAGTTACTCAGCTATAATTGATAGCCACGAATTCACGAATTTATTTAAAAACTTTACGCATAGATTTTAAAAATAAAATTTGTGAATTCGTGGCGAAAAAAATTAAGGAATCAAAATAATTTTCCCTGTACTTTTTCTGCTTTCTAAGAAATCGTGTGCCAGTTTTCCTTCAGATAATTTGAAAGATGTTGGTTCAGAAAGTTTGATTTTTCCTTCGATAATCCAATCGAATAACTGAGTTGCTCTTTTGGTTCTTTCTTCCTTAGAGTTTAAATAACTCCATAAATCGCCACCCGTTAAAGTTTTAGAACCATCCATAAGCATTCTCGGATCTACAGGTGCTGGATCGCCGCCCGCCATTCCAAAGAAAACAACTTGCCCGCATTCTTTAGTGACTTCAAAACTTTCCATTAAAGTACTTCCGATACTGTCATAAACAGCGTCTACTCCATTTGAAACAACTTTGAAAACTTGTGATTTCCAGTCTTCATTATAAAGAAAAACATGATCTGCACCTTGTTCAAATCCGATTTTTGCTTTTTCTGCAGATGAGGTTAAGCCAATAACAGTTGCGCCAAGAAGTTTGCTGATCTGGGTTAAAATCTGTCCAACTCCGCCAGCAACCGCATGTATTAAAACAGTTTCTTCTTTTGCCGTTTTGTGACTGTCTGTTGCAAGATAATGAGCTGTTAAGCCTTGAAGTAAGACAGAAGCTGCGGTTTCAAAAGAAATATTTTCAGACAATGGAATGATGTGATTTACATTTACGGCAACCAATTCTGCATTGGCAAACGGAGCATCGGCAAAAGCCACACGATCTCCAATTTTATATTCAGGATGATTGTTGGCATCGATTACAATTCCTGCGCCTTCATAACCGGCAATAAAGGGCGGGTTTCCTTTTAAATGATAATTCCCTTTTCGGCGGTAAACATCAGCAAAATTTAATCCGATGGCTTTCATCTCGACTAAAATTTCCTCTTTTTTTAATTGCGGATTAGGGATTTCTATATATTCTAAAACATTTGAATCTCCGAAAGTAGAGAAGGTAAGTGCTTTCATTTTTAATTGATTTAAGAATGTAAAGTTCGGGAAAAATCAAAAGAAAAAGCCTCAAAATAATTGAGGCTTTGATTTATTTTTTTCTTGGCCACTCCCGATAGCTATCGGAGTGGCTTAAGAATAAAAATTAAATTTTAGGAAGTTTCATATCATTAAAAGTGCTTTTCTGTTTAGCCAAAGCTTCTATGTCCTGCCATTTTCTTGGAGAATCTGCGGACAGATTTTCGTAAGAATCTTTTAACATCAAGATATCGTCTTCAATACGAACGCCGATGTTCCACCATTTTTTATCGCATTTACTGTTTGCGGGAATATAAATTCCAGGCTCTACAGTAAGAATCATGTTTTCTTTTATAAGAGTTTGCGGGCCATTGTAAGTTCCTTTATCATGAACATCTAAACCAAGAAAGTGTGAACAGCTGTGAGGATAATATAATTTTACATCTTTTGGATCTGTAATAATTCCCAATTTGATCAAACCTTTTGCTATAACATCTTTGGCGGTTTCATTTAGAGCAACTAGAGGAGTTCCTTCTTTACATATTTTAAAAACAGCTTCTTGAGCATCGTAAACAATTTGATAAATCGCTTTTTGTTCCTCAGTAAATTTTCCGTTTGCCGGAATTGTCCTAGTAACATCTGCAGAATAACCATGATACTCAGAACCAACATCCATTAATAATAATTGGTTATCAATTTTTGTGGCGTTGTTTTCCCAATAGTGCAAGATACATCCGTTTGCTCCAGCACCTACAATTGGTCCGTAGCCTTCACCTTCTGCGCCATAATGTTTATGAATGTACGCATGAATTCCGTCGGCTTCATTTTCGCTCATATCTGGACCGACAGCTTTCATAACTTCGTTGTGCGCAACGCAAGAAAGTTTTACTGTTTTGCGCATCAAAACAAGTTCTTCAGGAGTTTTTATTTCACGAAGAGAACTGGTAATATTATTGAATAAATTGGTTGAGGTTTCATTTGCTTGCGTAATTCCAGCTTTAGATTTAAATGATTTTAATAATGCATATAAATTGTCAGGATTATTGTTTTCTGCTACATCTGTTGGGATTTTATCATAAATAACTTTATCGAATTTTGCAAAATCAATGGTAAACCCATTAAAATCTTTTCCGTTATAAACGGTTGTAAAACCTAGTTTCGATTTTGCGCCTTCAATTCCTAGACGTCTTCCAGTCCACATTTCATACGCCGCATTTCTTTCTCTAACAAAAAGTACTTCATTGTACTTTTCCGTTCCTTGTGCTTCTTTAAAAATTAATAATACTGCATCTGGTTCTTTGTATCCCGATAAATAATACATGTCAGGATTTGCATGATAATTATAGTCAACATCTCTCGAAAAGACTCTTTCTGGATAAGAAAAAACAACGGCAACTGAATTAGCAGGCATCAAAGCTCTAAATGCTTCGCGACGCCCTTGATGAAATTCTTTTGTTAGATAATCTGTTGGAAGGTTTTCTTGCGAATGAGCAAATGGTGCTGTTAATGCAAATACAAACAAGAAGAGAAATTGTTTCATTTTTTGGTTTTTTATTGATGATTTTAGGTTTTTTGATCGATGCAAATTACAAAAAAAATAATGTCGCTTGTTTTATTTTAAACATTTGAGCCATAAAACTTTAAATAAATTGTAGTAACTTAGAGACAGAAAATTACGGTTTATGCTAAAAATAAAACTTAGATAAACCTGTAAGTGGGCACGAATATTGAGAAAAGAATTTTTATAGAATAATTTTAAACTTCAAAAACAAATTATAAATCTTTAAAATCCACTTTTATGAAAAAATACACATTTGCAGTCCTTTCAGTTTTAGTCTTATTATTTGCTTCATGTACAGCGTCAAAATCTGCTTCTACTGGAGGCGATCTATTTGGCACAACTTGGGAGTTGGAGTATATCTCAGGACCAAGAATTGCTTTTCAAGGATTATATCCGAACAAAAAACCACAGCTTACTTTTGATGAGAAAGAAACAAAAGTTTATGGAAATAATGGTTGTAACGGTTACAGCGCTTCCTATACTTTAAAAGGAAAGTCTTTGACTTTTGGAGAAGAAGGGCCAACTACAATGATGTTTTGTGAAGGTGGAGGTGAGCAAGTATTTCTAAAACAAATTAGACAAATTACAAGCTATTCTATTGATAAAGATGGAAAATTAAATTTAATTCAGGGTGATATTCCAGTGATGAGATTTAAGAAAGTAGCTAAACAATAGCCTTGTGCAATCGGTATAAAAAAGGGGAAATGATCTGTTCATTTTCCCTTTTTTGTTTTATGTCAAAGCTAATTTGTTTTCAATTTCAACTGTTCGATATTTTTGCTAATTATGTTTTTATCTGCTGTAGTTTTAGCCAAACCAAATGCGGTTTCAAAATGTTTTAATGCCTTTTTTGCATCAATTTCAGAATACAGATTTCCGATTAAAGAATAATAAAAGTGATTATCGGTTAAATTCAGTTTTTCAGCTTCTTTGATTGCCTCTTCTTTTCCGTTTACTTTAGACAAAGCATACGTTCTATTTAAAGCCGCAATTGGCGAATATTCTAAAATGATCAGATTGTTATAGAGTTCCAGAATATTTTCCCATTTTTCGATAGTTTCTGTTTTAATGGTGTGCCAATAAGCAATTCCGGCTTCTAGGTGATATTTTGAAAGTGTGTTTCCTGTTGAAGATTGGCTTAAAAAATAAGTTCCTCTGTCAATTAATTCCTGATTCCAAAGTGATTGATCTTGATCTTCATATAAAATAATTTCACCATTTAAACCCGTTCGGGCATCAAACCTTGAAGAATGAAAACACATTAAAGCCATTAAAGCATTGGTTTGAGGCAGATTTGTGCTTTGGTTTTGAATCAATAAATAAGTCAATCGCATCGCTTCGGTACAAAGGTCCTTTCTTAAAGTAGTATTTTGCGAAATAGAGTAGTAGCCTTCAGAATAAAGCAGATAAATTGTTTTGAGAACGGTTTGAATTCTGTCTTTTATTTCAGAATTGCTGGGATTCTGAATTTTGATATTTTCTTCCTTCAGTTTTTCTTTGGCGCGATTAATTCTTTTGTAAATAACTTCTCTGTTAGATAAAAAAGCATCTGAGATTTCATTTACTCCAAAACCGCACAACAAATTTAAGGCTAATGCAATTTGAGCTTCTTCAGAATTGCAAGGATTGCAAACCGTAAAAATCATCGCCAGCTGACTGTCAACAATATTTTGATCCGATAAATCAATATCTATTTCGGGATTGTTTAATGGTGTATTGTGTTTTATTTCGGTAACAATTTTGGTTTCAAAAACATTATTTCTTTTCAGGTAGTTTTTGGTTTTGTTTTTGGCAACGGTATAAAGCCAAGCTGAAGGATTTTCCGGGATTCCTTTTATAGCCCAAGTTTCTGAAGCGGTCAAAAAAGTATCGCTTACAATATCTTCTGCAATTTCAATATGCTGAATTCCGAATAAGCTGCAGAGAACTGAAACTATTTTTTGATATTCGGTTCTAAATAAATTGGGTAAAAGTTCTTTGTGCTCCATATTTTAAGGAAAAATGCCTTCGTAAAGATACAAAGGCATTTTTATTTCAGTTGGTTTATTAAACACCCATTCTAATTTCGACATTTCCGCCAAAATTTAAAACTGGACATCCTTGTGCAATTTCGGCTGCCTCGTCATAATCTTTGGCTTTAATGATTATTAAGCCGCCGATTGATTCTTTAATTTCAACAAATGGACCATCAGTTACTCCTTTGGAATTGACTAGTTTTCCTTGTCCGTCCCAACGTTGTAAAGGTCTAGCCAGTTTATCTTGAGCGGCAAGGCTTCCAAACCAGTTTTGCCATTGCTGCAGGTGCTGTTGGTATTCTTCTGGAGAAGGCTGTGCTTCTTTTGTTTTAAAATCTCTTCTGAAAATCAATAAAAACTCATTCATTTTTTTATGTTTTTATAATTGAATAATCTGCTTTAAGTTATATAAAGTTAATTGTTTTTAGAAAATAAGAACCAATTATTATTTATCCAAACTGCCCAACTCTGTAAGTTCCTGGTACGTTTGCAAAAGTAATATTAAGACGATTCCAAGCATTAATCGCGGCAACGGCAAGTGTAAGATCGATTAATTCTTGTTCTGTAAATTCAGCTTTTGCTATTTCGTAAATTTCGTCTGGAACATCGCAGGCATTTACTGCTTCTGCCAAAGCAAGAGCAACTCTTTCTCTTTTTGTATAATAAGGAGCTTCTCTCCAAACACTTAATCCGAATAAACGCTGTGTTGTTTCTCCAGCAGCTAAAGCTTCTTTTGAATGCATGTCTAAACAATAACCGCAGTTGTTGATTTGTGAGATTCTGAAATTTATTAATTCCATAAGAGATGCTTCGATTGAACCTTTTTTCAAGTAACCGCTGATTCCAAATAATGTGCTAACTGCTTTTTGACCTTGTTCGAATAAATTAAGTCTAGTTTCCATGATATATATATTTTAATTGTTTATACCCTAATAACAATCGAACTTTCAGGATTGGACAAAAAAATGAAAAAAAAGTAAAATATTTTTCTATTAAAAGAAAACTCCAGTGTTTACAAGGGTTTGTAAAATAAAAAAGTTGCCTTTTTGAAATCAGCCTTCGTTGGTTAATAGGGTATTTTTAATATTATTCTATCAATAAACCCCAGCGGGGTGAAATATTTATAGAATTTTATAAGAACAAATAAAAAAAGCTCCAGAGGAGCGACATATATTTTTATAACCTAATATATGTCGCTCCTCTGGAGCTTTGTAGGGTAGAAACATTCTTCTATAAATATTTCGCTTCTCCTGAAGCTTTAGAATACCAATTATTGTTATTTATTTCTTTTTGAGTTTGTCTTTAAAAACCTTTTCAAACTTTTCTATTTTAGGCTGAATCACCATTTTACAATACGGCTGATTTTTATTGTTGGAATAATAGTTCTGATGATAATCTTCGGCTTTATAAAAAACTTTAAAAGGCTCAACTTTTGTCACAATTGGACTGCTGTAAACCTTCGCTTTATTCAATTCAGTAATAATGCTTTGGGCGGCTTTTTTCTGTTCGTCATTTTTATAGAAAATAACAGAACGATATTGCGTTCCCACATCTGCTCCCTGGCGATTTAAAGTTGTGGGATCGTGAACGGTAAAAAATACCTTGAAGATTTCGTTAATATCAGTTACATTTTTGTCATAAGTAATCTGTACCACTTCTGCATGCCCTGTTTCTCCTGTGCAAACTTCTTCGTAAGTTGGATTTGCGACTTTTCCGCCAGAAAATCCAGAAACAACTGATTTTACTCCGTCTAGATTTTCGTAAACGGCTTCAACGCACCAGTAACATCCTCCACCAAGAGTGATAGTTTCTAGATTAGCTTTTTTATTTTGTGAAATGCCATTTAGCGAAAGCGCAAAAAGACATATTAAAAGTATATTTTTCATTTGTAGATTATTTGTTGTCGGGAATAAAATCAAGAGCAATCGAATTCATGCAGTAGCGTTTTCCGGTAGGAGCAGGACCATCGTCAAAAATATGTCCTAAATGTCCGCCGCAACGTCCGCAAAGAGTCTCGGTTCTTTCCATTCCAAGAGAATTATCTTCTTTAAAAACAATGCTTTTTTTGTTTTCCTGTTCAAAGAAACTTGGCCATCCGCAGCTGCTTGAAAATTTAGCTGTAGATCTAAAAAGCAAGTTGCCACAAGAAGCGCAGTAATAAGTTCCTTTTTCGTCAGTATTCCAATACTTTCCTGTAAAAGGTCTTTCGGTGTCAGCTTCGCGCATTACAGCATAAACATCCTCAGGTAAAACCTTTTTCCATTCGGCATTGCTTACATTTAGTTTCGTCGTGTCGGTATTTGAATAATATGGATTTCCGGGCTTGCTGATTTTATTTTCCATAGCTGTCGTTTTTGCGGGTTGTTTTTTTGTGTTTTGTCCGCAAGCTTGCAAAATAAACAGCGGAAGTAAAAAGCAAAGACTGAAAATTAAATTTTTAGATTTCATAAGTTCTTGGGTGCATTAATCTGTATATCAAAGATACGCTTAGAATTAGCTTTAAAATACAGAGAGTATTATTATTGAGATTTTTTTAAGTGTGTTTTAACTTTTTATTAGTTACGTAAAATAAGACAATGTAGTTTTTATGTCTTAATTTTAACAGCTTTTAAATTTTAGCGTTAAATTATAATATTGGAAATCAGTAAAATAGAAATTGAGTCAAAAGCTTAACTTTTGACAAACTTAATAAGCATTTTTAAGCCATTTCTTTTTTCGTATTTTTGTTTGCTTAAGAAGCCTTATGACAGAAGAAAACGTAATACTAGTTAATCAGAACGATGAACAGATTGGCTTAATGCCAAAATTAGAAGCACATGAAAAAGCGCTTTTGCACCGTGCCTTTTCGGTTTTTATTTTAAATAGTAAAAACGAAATTATGCTGCAACAGCGTGCTCATCATAAATACCATTCTCCTTTGCTTTGGACAAACACTTGTTGCAGTCATCAGAGAGAAGGCGAAAGCAATATTGAGGCAGGAAGCCGAAGATTGTTTGAAGAAATGGGTTTTAAAGCTGAATTGAAAGAGTTATTTCATTTTATCTATAAAGCGCCTTTTGACAACGGCTTAACAGAACACGAATTGGATCATGTTATGATTGGTTATTATAATGAAGAACCAAACATAAATCCAGATGAAGTAGAAGACTGGAAATGGATGAGTATTGAAGATGTTAAAGCAGATATTGAAAAACAGCCCGAAATTTATACCGTATGGTTTAAGATAATTTTTGATGAATTTGATCATTATCTCGAAGACCATAAATTATAGCCAAAACTAACCAGAAGCATAAATGAGAGTAACCATATCAAGAAAAGCACATTTTAATGCTGCACATCGACTGCATCGAAAAGATTGGTCATTTGAAAAAAACGATGCTGTTTTTGGAAAATGCAACAATCCTAACTTTCATGGTCATAATTATGGTTTAACAGTAAGTGTTACAGGAAAAATTGACCCCGAAACTGGTTTTGTTCTCGATGTGAAAGTATTAGCGGATATTATACGAGAAGAAGTAGAAATTCCGTTTGATCACAAAAATCTCAATCTGGACGTTCCAGAATTTGCAGATTTGAATCCGACCGCAGAGAATATAGCTGTTGTGATATGGAATAAAATTAGACAACGAATTCATGCCGACTTTGATCTTGAAGTTGTGCTGAACGAAACGGAACGAAATTTTGTAACTTATAAAGGAGAATAAAAAATGTCATTAAAAATAGGAGATATAGTTCCGAATTTTACTGCGAAAGACAACAATGGTGAACTTTTTGAAAGCCAAAGCGTTTTAGGAAGAAAGCCGCTGGTGATTTATTTTTACCCAAAAGATAATACGCCAGGATGTACAACCGAAGCTTGCAGTTTTCGGGATCAATACGAAGATTTTAAAGATTTGGGAGCTGAGGTAATTGGTGTTAGTAGCGATAGTGTAAAGTCACATCATAAATTTGCCGCTAAACATAAATTGCCTTTTATTTTGCTTTCTGATCAGGATAAAAGATTAAGAAAACTTTTTGGTGTCCGTAATATTTTATTTGGGCTTCTTCCAGGACGCATTACCTATATAATTGATAAAAATGGACTGGTGATTTCGATATTTGATAGCGCAAATGCAGCTAAACATATACCGAAAGCGTTAGAAGCTGTAAAGGAATTAGTATCATAGATTACCAAAATAGTATTAGAATAGAATTAATTAAACAAATATATTAGCCTAAAAAACATGAGTCAAAATTTATACCCATTGCAATTTGAACCCATTTTGAAAGAAAGAATCTGGGGAGGAGAAAAACTAAAAACTATTCTAAACAAACCAATCGTTTCTAAAATTACGGGTGAAAGTTGGGAATTATCTACTGTACAAGGAGATGTAAGTGTGGTTACAAATGGAGTTTTAAAAGGAAAATCTTTAATGGATTTAATAGATGAAACACCAGACGCTATTTTAGGAACTAAAGTTTATGAGAGATTTGGAAAACAATTTCCGCTTCTTTTTAAATATTTAGATGCAAGAGAAGATCTTTCTATTCAGGTGCATCCAAATGATAAATTGGCAAAAGAGCGTCACAATTCATTTGGTAAAACAGAAATGTGGTATGTAATGCAAGCAGATGCTGATGCTAGGATTATTGTTGGTTTTAAAGAAGATTCTAGTAAAGAAGAATATTTGAAACATTTACACGATAATACTTTGGTTTCCATTTTAGATGATGTGAAAGCAAAATCTGGAGATGTGTTCTTCTTAGAAACCGGAACAGTTCATGCAATTGGAGCTGGATTGGTAGTTGCAGAAATTCAGCAGACATCTGATATTACGTATAGATTATATGATTTTGACCGTGTAGATGCACAAGGAAACAAAAGAGAATTGCACGTAGATCTTGCATTGGATGCAATTAACTATAATAAAGTAGATACGCAGAAAAAATACGAGACTAAAGTTAATAATTCGAATACAGTTGTCGATTGTCCTTATTTCACAACCAATTTCCTTCCGTTAGAAAATAAATTGGAAGTTGCTAAAAACGGAGAAACATTTACAGTATATATGTGTATCGAGGGTGATTTTGAAATTGAATATGATGGATTCAAACAGGCTTACAAAAAAGGAGATACTGTTTTAGTTCCAGCTGCAATAAATGCATTTAACTTGAGCGGAAAAGCTTCAATTTTAGAAATTTACATTTCTTAGCATTAAATTTAAAGATAATATGTATTTTTGCAGACGCAAATTAAAATAAAAAGAAAATGGCAAACGTTAAGAATTTAAAGAAAGACATCAACTTCGTATTAGGTGATATTATTGAGGCGGTTTACTTGTTTGAGATGTCAACAACAGGAAATCCAACTCCAGAAACGAATGCTTTGGTTGATGAAGCTATTGCAGCATTTGATACTTTGATCACAAAAGTGAACGCTAAAAACGTTGAAAATAAAAAAGCACACTTCAAACAAATTAATGTTGAATTAGAACAAGCTGCTAATCAATTGATTGAAAAAATCAACGCATTATAAGCAAAAAAAAGCGTAAAAAAGTGCAAAAATATTTTGGGAAATTGAAAAACCGCTTTATATTTGCACCCGTAATGAGGCCGATGTAGCTCAGCTGGCTAGAGCAGCTGATTTGTAATCAGCAGGTCGTGGGTTCGAGTCCCTCTATCGGCTCAAAAAAAACGGAAACCATCACAGAAATGTGGTGGTTTTTTAATTATAGAGAGAGGTGTGAAATTTTTTTTGGAATATTAAAAAACATTTATATCTTTGCACTCGCAAAATAGGCCGATGTAGCTCAGCTGGCTAGATTCCTTTTGATTCAACTTACAAAGATATGTCTGAGTTTAATCCAGATGGATATTTCTTGTCAAAT